>QHPC01000285.1 GCA_003218915.1 Verrucomicrobiota bacterium | reverse complement strand
ATGGCTGCCGCTAGAAATCGAGCGGGACGACAAAGGATTCATCAAGACCGGGACGAGCGTCGCTACGGCGCCAGCATGGCAGTCGAACAAACATCAACCCGGTCCACTTGAGACGAAGCTAACCTGGTTTGGACACCGGCGACGGCCATGCCGCCTTCGCCGACCGCTGCGGCGCAACGTTTCACCGATCCCGAACGCACATCGCCCGCGGCAAAAATTCCCGGCAAGCTCGTCTCAAGTGGACCGGGTTGATGTTTGTTCGACTGCCATGCTGGCGCCGTAGCGACGCTCGTCCCGGTCTTGATGAATCCTTTGTCGTCCCGCTCGATTTCTAGCGGCAGCCATTCGGTGCATGGTTTCGCGCCGATCATGGAAAAAACAGCCGGTGTTCGGACCTGGCGGCGCTCGCCGGTTTGCGTATTTTCCATCTCGATTTGTTCCAGCTTTTTGCCGCCGAACATCTTGCGGATCTCTGTCTGGCAAAGGATCTCGATGTTCTCGCGTGCCTGCACTCGACGCGAGAGATAGTCCGACATCTTGCTTTCAATGTTTTTCCCGCGAACCACGAGCAACACCCTGGCAGCGCCCTCCGAAAGGTACATCGCGGCCTGGCCTGCCGAGTTGCCGCTGCCAACGACGACAACCGTCTCGTTGCGACAAAGCTGGCCTTCCATGGCCGTCGCGGCGTAGTAAACGCCCATATTTTCAAATTGCTCGCGCCCCTCCGCATCGAGCCGGCGGTAATCCGCGCCGGTAGCGATTAACACGCTTTTTGTCCGGAGCACGGCTGAACAACCTTCGACTTGGAGACAGGCGCGGTATTCGTCGGTGGCATGGTAATCAAGCGAGAGGGCTTGCGCTGGCGTGGAGAATTTCGCGCCGAACCGGTATGCCTGGAGCTGCGCGAGCCAGGTCAAATCGCCGCCACTAATGCCAGTTGGAAATCCAAAGAAGTTTTCGATTAACGAGGACGAGCCGGCCTGTCCGCCCGGGGCGTAACTTTCCAAAACGACCGTCCGCATTCCCTCGGAGGCGGCGTAAACAGCCGCGGCAAGACCGGCCGGACCCGCACCGACGATTGCCAGGTCCGCCATAATTTCACTTTCATCCTCGAATGCTAGTGGACGCAGCAAACCGGCCACCTGCGCGACTTCGCGCAATGAAGGCCTGCGCAAAGGAGCGCCGGCCGGTGTGATCAGCGCGGGCAAATCGCGCGTGGTTAAGTGCAGACGCTTGCTGAGTGCCTGTCCTTGTTCGCTCTCAAATTCGACGAGCCGATGCGGGATGCGATTTTTATCGAGGAAATCATCAAGCTGCCGTCCTTCGCGTGTGCCGGCTGCCGCGAGAACGCGCAACCCGGCAAATTCGCGATCGCGTCGCAGTCGTTTGCGGCGCATGATCAATGCCTTTACGATCGGCTCGCTCACACCGGGCAATTCGGCGAACGCGCGCCGGAGTTCAGTGGCTGGCACGTGAAGTATCTCCGCCTCTTCCGACGTTACCCTCGCTGAGGCAAGGACCGACGTGCCCTGAAGCATTGCGACATCGCCGGTGAAATCGCGCTCGTGTGCGGTGGCGAGAATCTGCTCGACGCCATCGCGTTGCTCAAACGCCTCGAGTTCGCCGCGCAAGATAATCGCCAGGCCGACATTGCGCTGCCCTGCTTTGAAAACCAGCTCGCCCCGTTTTAGCACACGCCTATTTCCCAAAGGCTCAAGCAGAGAAAGCTGGTGATCGTCCAGTTTCGGAAAAGCGACGCTTTCCGTATCTCGATAGAACTGTTCGTCCTGTTGCTCGTCAGTCATTTCACACAGTCTACGCCGCGTGCCGGACAAGCAAACCGGAACAACACGCCCGATCGAGGGATTTGCGCATCTCCCCGACGGTTGTAGTGGCGGCTGCCCGCTCGCGAACGCTTTCGGGTGTCAGCCGCAATTCGAGAGCAGATTTCCCTAGCTTCCAGGGCGGTTTCAGGGCCGGACCGAAAAAATTTCAAATTTTTTGAAATGTCCGCCCAAAAAATCTTTAGAAAAGGAGAACCCAATCGAGTCAACCAACCGAAATCCACATGAACCTCCTCGTAGAAGATCCCCTTAGTAAGACCGGTTTCAGCGGTCCGTTTATTCTGTTTCCGAACTCTCCCGAGGTCGAAAACAGGGCAGATCAGCCCACGTCGCAGCTAACTCGCGACCGGGTGAACGCATTTTTAGGTGCGAAATCTGGTACAGCTCATAGCGGACATTTCTCTGTTCTCCCGCCCGATTCGCCAGCGACGGCGCCGGAGAAAGACCTGGCGCTGGGCGTGCTGAAACAGGCCGCCCGCGATTTGCGTCGGTTTCACTCGGCGACCAAAGGCGTCAAGCAGGAACTCTATCTCGATGCGTACAGTTGGGTCACCGCAAACGATTTTTCCTGGCCCTACTCATTCGTGAATGTTTGTAAATTGCTGAACGTCTGCCCGGAAGTTGTCCGCGCTGAAATCTTCGCGGATGCCGCGTTGAGCTGGCTCAATTACTGGACAAAACGGGCCGGCAACGTTTCCCGGAGAGTGCGGGCCTCTTTCGCCCGCGCCTTGGCAGGCCGTAACCACCCACAGGGCACCGAGGTCAAACCAGTTGGCTTCATGAATTTGAACGAATATGAAAAAACAGTGCATCCGGTTTGTTGAATGGCTGCGCGACACCTGGCAGTCGCTCGGCAGGACCGCCCGCCGCAATCACGATCCATTGCTGGCGCAAAGCATGGCTTCATTTAATTTCGACGGTGGATGGAGAGAGCTCGGTCTGAAGATCTCTCCAAAACACATGCCCGAAGAATCAACCATCGGTCTTGTCAAGGAGCCAGTCGGCGTATGAAGTTATCCATCGAAGCAAAAGTAGCAGCGGCTGTAGCAATGGCGTTCGCAGCCTTGAGCATAGGCGTTATCGCCCAGGAAGGAAGCGAACATGGAACCGCCGGGCTGAGCCAATCAAGTTTGCAAGGGCCCGAGATTTCCTTGTCCGTCCAGAACGCAAGCAGCGAGAACCAGCTTCTCGCCCAATACTGAGCGACTGTAGCGGCAGGCGTGTCGCCTGCATTTTACCGAGGCTTAGCTGCCCCGATTCTCATCGCAGCCTACATCCGCCTTAGGCGGACCACTACAACACACGTTCTGGCGATTTTTCTCGCAAAATCAGATTTAATCAGCGACCCTGCGTAAACGAAAGCGATCCCTGGAACGTTGCAGGAGGGCG
>QHPC01000284.1 GCA_003218915.1 Verrucomicrobiota bacterium | reverse complement strand
GCAACGCGTGGTGAAGGAATATACCGAGAAGCTTTATATTCCAGCAGCTCAGGCGTACGGAAATTTTTCTCGCGACAGCTGCGGCGCCGCAACGCAACTAAGCCAGTGGAAAACGAAGATACGGAAAGATTGGCCGCAGGTACAGATTTCCGACGTGCAAGTAGTCAACAAAGATCGGCAAAGCATTTTGGTCGGTGAATCATTGCAGATCAAGGCTCGCGTGCATTTGGGCGCAGTCGATCCGCAACACGTGCGAGTCGAAGCCTATCACGGCGAAGTGGACAATGGCGACATCCGCAATCCCACGGCCACCGTGCTAAATCAAAACAGCCAGGCCGATGGCGACGGGAATTACGTTTACCAGGGCAACGTTCCCGCGACCGAGAGCGGCACCTACGGCTTTAGCGTCCGTGTCGTGCCAACTCATCCGCATCTGATGCAAGCGCACGAGCTGCGCCTGATCACCTGGTCGTAACGGTGTAGCCACGTGCCTATGGCACGTCATTCCGGCCGGACCGTGGCGTTGCGCGAGGGAATCCTCTACGTGCGCGTGCTCCAACCGGCATTGCACTACGAACTCGAACAAATTTCCAAGTCAGAGATACTGCGAAAACTGAAACAACGCTTCGGCGGCAAGACCATCCGCGACGTTCGGTTTCGCGTCGGCTGAAAATGATGTACTACCCTCGGAGTCAGTCACGCAAGATTCAAACTACTTACGAATGGCGAATTTACCGAAATTACTCCGACTTGGTGCACAAGCCTTAGTAAAAGCAGGAGACTTGGTTCTTGGAGCGGGAACTCTACTGCTTTTTTTTCCTGCCAAAGACCAACTTTACAGACTGAGTCGTGCTCTTTTCGCCGCTTACATTTGCACCCACAGTAACTATGGAGATCGGCGCTTTGACGCCGAGATTGCCCTGCCACTTGACCACAAACTGAATGTTAATGGCCATCTCGTTTAAAGGGAGGTCACCGAAACTGGTGGATTCTTTGGCCGCCTCGGCCGCACGTCTGATGGTCTCGACCAGGCTGTCTTTTGCCTCGGGCTCAGGCTTCTCTAGCGCGGCGAACTTCTTCTCCGGCGGCGGCACTTTATATGTGTATGTCACGGTATGCATGGCTTCCCTTGAATGCGACCCGCCTATTTCAAAAACGAAAACATTGACACTCAAGCCGCCGCTCACGGTTCGGACAACTTTGAAAGTGAACTCAGCGGTATCTAGTCTGGGCAAAGGAGAGCCGGGAACGGGCTCGTCTTGGTATTCTTTGACCTGCCTCTTGACCGCCTTCACCACATCTCCCAAAGGGACGGTATCCAACCCGCCGCCGGTGGTGGCGCAACCCAAGAAAAGAAAACATACAAACGCGCCCTCAGCGATCCATAGTATCGCGTTACGCACTGGCCGAGTAGAATGTGCGTTGGTTCCAACAATTATACGCCGCGCTATTGAACTGGGGGTCATGTGAGGATTAAAACCTTCCGGCGAAAGAAAAAGCAAGCCTTTTTCTAGATGGCGCGGCCGCTCGGGTCACTATTGACGAGGCACGTCTCGTCCGCGAAAAGCTAGAAGTTGATTGCGGATTTCACCGACATAAATCTAACCTGGCATCACGTGCTGCGGCTAGAATCTACCAAGGACTCTATTCTAGCGCGTAGCCAGCGGCGACAGCGAGTCTGCTTGTAAACCGCGGCGTGTAGGCGAGCACTGGCTTGTGGAAATTCGCCGCTTAGAAATTGAAATAGTATCACGCCAAGGGCCTAAGCGTCCTAGCGTACCAGCGCGACGACCGGCAGACTGGTTTCGGTAGATTGGCGGCAATACTGATATGAGGCCTAGGGCAACACTCTCAATTGACGTCCGATTTTACCAGTGCTGAGCTCGCTTACGGTTGGCGGTTTCCTGCTTTTTGGCTTGTCCGTGGCCGAGTTCACCCGTACAAAGATTTGCAGATGCTTCGCCATCCTGGTGGCGTGTCAACCCCTAAACCGATAGAAAGAAGAATACATTATGAAAAATTACACTCTAATTCTCACAACAGCCGCTGCTGCCTTCTTTATTGGCGTGGCAGTTTATGCCCAATCCACGCCCACTCCAACACCCACCCCTATATCAAAGGGAGGGGACTGCAAACAATCCAGTTGGAATACCGAGCTTTACGGCTTTTGCGGCGCCAAGCCTGCAATGATCGAAAAGATTGCCAGTATTCCTGTAAACCTTTCGGAGCGGCGAGTATTCCTTCAAGTTACCCAAGGAGATTCGAGTGGAGAGGTCAAGCTGTACGAGCGACAAAAGGATGGCACCTTTACTGTAACGGAGTGGAGTAACGGGCAAACCTTTAAGCTTCTTCCCAAAATCGACAAGGCGATCTTCGAAAATAAAGGCGTGAACTGTGTCGGTGAGCAGGTCACAGCGGTTCTCCGCAAGGAACTCGGTCCTGGAAAAGTCTCCCAGGGAGTTGCCGCCCCTGAGTCTCCAGCGGCGGCTTTCAGCCATTCGGTCAAGAACGCCTCGGGCGAATTCATCAGAACCACGATCGTTATTCTTTGTTAGCTCGGGGTCAGCTTGAAGGTTTCGAAGGGCACCTGATTCTCTCCAACTCAGGCGAGCGCAATCTGTTCAACACCGGCTAAACCCAGTAAATGAGGTCAGGCGCGGGTTCTGGTCACTTCGCTGCGCCGGACGCGACGAGTTTTTTAAAGCGCGGATCGTTCCGGAGCAGATCGAACATTGGATCGAGGCTTAGAAGCTCCGAAGTAAGCGGCACGTTTTGTGGGTTCAGCGGACCGGAGTACGGCATTGAGAGTAGTTTTTGTAAGGCGGAAATGGCACGGTCGGCGTGGCCGAAGTGCGCTTCAATCCGGGCCGAGATCTCGATCAGACCTGGGCCGGCTATCGCGTCTCTTTCGATCGGATTCGCGGCCATCGGGCTTGTAGCCAGGATCCTCGAGCGACTGCATGCTCACCAGTGATTTCTTCCGCCCAGCCTAACCAAAACCGCAGTTCCCCGCTGTAATAACCCAATGTTGGGTTAGGCTTGGATAACATTTCTTGCAGCCGAGGGATGATTTGCGCAGGGCGACGTTCCAAAATCGTCTGGTAAACTTGTGTTTCTAACGCTGAAGTGTCGGCGGCAGCAGGACGGAGGGGAGCGAGCAGCGCCGACGCCCGCGGCAGATCACCCTGAGCTTGGGCAATAGCGGCCTTTAGCGAAAGGGTATCGACATCGTCCGGTGTGATTTCGAGGATCCGATCAGCGGTTTTCAACGCTTCAGGGAAGCGCCGAAGCGCGACGTACAAAAGGGCGCGCTGAGCGAGGAGCGAAGTGTTTCGCGGGTCGAGCCGCTCGGCTTCCTTAAAGTAGAGCTCGCTCTTGTCCCACTGGCCTCGCCTTCGAGCGACAAAAGCCAGCGCTTCAGGGATCTGGCTGCTATTCGGCATCAATTGACGTGCTTGCTCAAAGTAACGCACTGCGGTGTCGTACTCCCTGAGACAGGCGTAGTGGTAATAGCCTTTGGCCAATATGGCCTCAGCGAGATTGGGCTGAAGTGTGAGAGCGGTTTCGGCTGCTTTCTGTGCCTCTTCACGAAGGGCAACGGTCGGCTGAAGGTTGAGTGAGATGTATCCGAACGAGTCAACGCTTGCCAGCATTGCCCAAGCCAGCGCGAACTTCGGGTCCAAGCGCACCGCGTCCCTGAGATAGCTCTGTGCGCCGACGGTGTTGGCAGGGGTATCTAACGTTTTCAGATTAAGAGCCAGTCCGCGCAGGTACGCATTGTAAGCCTCAGGGTTGTCCGTCGGTTTGGCCTGGATCACTTGCTCTTCTCGACCTGTCAGGCGCACGCGCAGTTGCTCGGCGATGGCTCTAGCCACTTCACTCTCGACCGAAAAGAGATCAGTTAGTTTGCGATCGAATGTGTCGGCCCAAAGATGCGAATCGGTGGCTGCGTTGATCAACTGCACGTTCACTCGCACTGCGTCGCCGCTTCTCTGGACGCTGCCTTCGAGGATGTGAGCGACGCCAAGTTGCCTGGCGATTTCAGGTACATTTTCAGGTGCACTTTTGTAATGCTGTGTGGACGTGCGCGAGATCACCTTCAAATCAGCGATCTTGGATAAGCGCGTCAGAATCTCGTCCTGGATTCCTTCTGCAAAGTAGGCGTTAGCTTTTTCTTCGCTTCGGTTCTCGAACGGTAAGACCGCAATCGATTTTTCCGGAATCGCTGGAGGAGGTTGAGTTGAAAAAAATGACCAACCCATTGGCAGCGCAACCGCAACCAAGAGCATGCCGAGAACGACAGCTGCCGTCAGGGAGCCAGCGAGTTTTGGATTGCGTTTTGACCAGCGCCAGATGCGCACGGGTGGGGAGACTGGACGCGCGACAATGGGACGGCCCTCGAGCCAGCGCTCGAGATCTTCGGCCAAATCGCCTGTGGTCTGATAACGCGCCTGCGGTTCGCGCTCCAGGCATTTCGCACAAATGGTTTCCAGGTCGCGGTCTGCTGATGGCGAAAGCGTTCGTAGTTTTGGCGCAGGTTTCTCACTGGCTTGTTTGATGACCGCTAGCGCGTGCTCGCCCACGAACGGGGTTTTACCGGTGAACAGATCAAAAAGAACAGCGCCGATACTGTAAATGTCGGCTGCGGCGGTCAGATCTTTCGCTGGTCCTTGCGCTTGCTCCGGCGCGATATAGCCGGGCGTGCCGAAAATGGTCAGCGTGCGCGTCAGATCACTCGATGTGTCGAGCCATTTGGCCAGGCCGAAATCGCTCACCAGCGGTTCGCCGCGACCATCTAACAAGATATTTCCGGGCTTAAGGTCGCGATGCAGGATGCCTTGGAGATGCGCGTATTGCACGGCCCGCGTGACCTTGGCTGTCAATTGAACGATTCGGCGCGGGTCAGAGCGAAGGCTTTGCGCCACGTCCAACAAGCTTCCGCCGGCTGCAAATTTCATGCTGAAGAACGGCAGACCGTCTTCGCTTTCGCTCACCTCATAGATCGGCAGGATGTTTGGATGATCGAGGCTCGCCGCGGCCTCGGCTTCGCGTCGAAAACGGGCAAGCGTTTCGCGCGAATCCGCGTGAAAGCTCAAAATGCGCTTCAGCGCAACGATGCGGAGCGAATGTCTTTGACGTGCCCGATAAATGACGCCCATGCCGCCGCGGCCGATTTCTTCAAGGATCTGATAATTGCCAATCCGCCAGTCGGCGTCCCGGACATCAACCTCATCGAGCACCTCCTGCAAGCTCTCGGTAGTTTCAGTTTCGCAGCCGAGACCGCGGCGAAGCAGGCAATTCAGACAAAACCCGCGCCCGACGCGCGATGTCGATCCGCATTCTTCACATGCCACGATATCGGCGTCGATTCGCACAGAATCAGAAATGTCGCACGCGCTCATGGCTTATTCATGTGGTGGCTGCTGCGAGAGCTGCGCATAGATACCGCAGCTCATCATCGACATCCTCCGGCTTCTCCACGGTTTGCGCCACTTCCTCGCGTAAAAGATCGCGGTAACGGACCCGCAATTGGTGAACGAGTCGTTTCACGGACGTTTCGGGAACGCCCAGCGTTTTGGAAAGTTTTTGGTAAGAGACATCCCGGCGCTCGGCAGCCAAGCAATCACTCAGTACATCAAACACA
>QHPC01000283.1 GCA_003218915.1 Verrucomicrobiota bacterium | reverse complement strand
CTCCCAATCGCCGAAGACGCCGAGTCTTTTGAATTGCTCGCGCTGGATATTGACGAACTTTCGCGCAAACGCTTCCGATCTTTTGCGAATCTCGAGCGGAGAAAGGCCGCGCGATTCCTTTACCACCTTGTATTCGATCGGCAGGCCGTGACAATCCCAACCCGGCACGTACGGCGCGCGTTTGCCGAGCATGGTCTGCGATTTTACCACGAAATCTTTAAGAATTTTGTTGAGCGCGGTGCCCATGTGCACGTCGCCGTTGGCAAACGGCGGCCCATCATGCAGGACAAATAATTCCCTACCCTCTCGCGACTTCTGGATCTGCTGGTACAGTCGGGTCTCCTCCCACGCTCGAAGCATTTCCGGCTCGCGCGCGGCGAGGTTTGCCTTCATCGGAAACTCCGTGCGCGGCAAATTGAGAGTATTTTTGTAGTTCTGACTCATGGCAGAGCGGGCGAGGCTACGTAACATCCGCTGTCGCGCAAATCAACGCATGCATCGAAACATGCAGCCGGAACGCGTGGCGCGTAACAGTTTGTAGAGATAACTTTGCGCGCTATGCCACCGTCTGAGAAATCGAAGGACACCTTGCGTATTTTCGTTCTCGCCGACACCCACAATCGTTTGCCGGAAACGGTTAGCGAAATCGCCAAGGACGCTGATGAAATCTGGCACTTGGGCGATGTTTGCACGGAGACCATTCTCGACGAGCTCCGCGCGGTTGGGCGTCGCGTAACCGTGGTGCGGGGCAATTGCGATAGTAACTTTGATTGGCCGCTCGTTGTCGATCTTGCGCGAGGCGGATTGAAATTCCGTCTCCAGCACATACCGCCTGATCATTTGCCAGATGACGTTGATCTTATCCTGCACGGGCACACGCACGTTCCGCGAAACGAAAGACGCGGGAGCGTGCTGTTTCTAAATCCGGGTTGCGTGACGCGAGCCAACCAGGGCGCACCGCCAAGCGTAGCATGGCTTGAAATCGCTAATGGAAAAATCAGTTGGCAACTCGTTCCGCTCCGCTAACGCGATTTTTACCAAACCGCGCTCCCGCTCCGCAAAAAAGGGAAGCCGAATTCGACACTAGTGGATCGCCATGCGCAAACCTGCTATTTGCTGATTGACTCCAGAGCTTAAGATGATTGCCTGGCGCGCTTCAGCCACGGGCATGCGTGAAAGCGAAAGCCGCAACGAAATGTTCGGGTCCGCGTGAAGCACAGGTGGCAGCTCCCCGTGACGCAAGGCTTGGGCTCCCAGGATGACTTGCCACAACCCCGAAGCGCCTACGCTTTCGCCTAGCGCTGGCTTGGCCGTGTAAACAAATGCATCTGGCATCACCTGCTCCAACGCTCCCTGCTCTGCTTGATCGATGAATGTGCCGTTAGCGCTTGAGACCACAAAGTCGATTTCTGTTTGGCTGAGGTCGCGCAGCATTTGCATTAAAATTTTCTCTGCTCCTCCTCGCTTTCCGTAACAGCCACCCGCATGAGCATGTTCGATTGTAATCAGCCCACCTCGTGCGAGCAGAATTGCTCCGGCGCCTTCGCTTAAAATCATTCCTCGCTTTTGTTTGCTAAACGGTTCGATTGGAGGCACCGAACGAAGCAAGCGCCATCGCCGATACGCGTCGCATAACAGCCAATCGACCTCTTCGGTGCCGACAATCAAACAATAATCAAGCGACTCATCCGTCATCACGTCCTCTGCCATTTTTATCGCCAGGAGACCCACCGCTCCGTCACCAACCACGGTGTAAGTCGTCCCGGTAACACCCAAAATTGCCGCGAGATGGCTCGCCGGCGCATTAAAAACCGTTTCCGGAAACAAGAGGGGACTGGCCGACTGCGCACCCATCTCGACGACATCGCGATAGAAGCGTTTGGTGTAAATGACGCCTCCGTTGGAGACGGCGAAGATGAGCGCAATTCGCCCCGCGTTCTGCGAATCCACCTTTACTCCGGCAGCCTTCAACGCCTCGAGACCTGCTGCTGCGGCAAATCGCGAAATCACACTAGCCCGGCGAAGACGCGGATGCGTCAAACCAGTCAACCCCGACTCGGGTACGCGGAACGCGCTGTACGACCGGTCCCCAAATTTTTCGGAAATCGCTGTCGCGGACGCCTCATCTCCATGAAGCAGCCGGTCCCATACTGGATCAACGCCATTTCCAAGAGGGGTCACCCACCCCATTCCGGCGATCGCCAAACTCATGCTTCAACTCTACGCATCAGAATCGAAGCATTCGTGCCGCCAAAGCCAAATGAATTCGAAAGCGCCGTACGCACTACAGCTGGTCGCGACTCGTTCGCCACAACGTTTAGATCAAGGCCGTCATCTAAAGCGCCAAAATTGATGTTGGGAGGAAGAAATTGATCCTTGAGCGCCAGTAAGCAGAAAATGGCCTCGACCGCGCCAGCGGCTCCCAATGAATGACCCATCATGCTCTTGGTCGAACTCACCGGAACGCCATTAAATAGCGCATTGATCGCCTTCCCCTCGGCTGCGTCATTGAAGATCGTCGCCGTCCCGTGTGCGTTGATGTAATCGACTTCGTCTGCAGCAATCTGCGCGCTGTGAATGGCTCGCTCCATCGCCTGTCGCGGTCCGACCCCGGAAGGATCCGGCTGTGTGATGTGAAAATTATCCGTGGAAATCCCGTAGCCGACAATTTCTGCCAGGACAGGCGCGGCACGCTTTCGAGCGAGTTCGAGATTTTCCAGCGCGAGAACGGCGGCGCCTTCGCCCAGCACCATGCCGGCGCGATGTCGATCAAACGGGCGGCATTTTTCCGGCGTCGAGGCTTGAAGTGAATCGAAGCCGGTGAAGACCAGTTCCGAAAGAGCGTCATAGCCTCCGGTCAATACGCGCTGATAGCGCCCCGAACGGACGCATTCGAACGCATGGCCAATTGCATTTGTGCCCGAAGCGCACGCGTTCGCAATTAC
>QHPC01000282.1 GCA_003218915.1 Verrucomicrobiota bacterium | reverse complement strand
CTTTTGGCTCGGCATTTCCGATCACGGGCTGTTGATCTTCTCCTGGATTGGGTTCGGTTTATCGCTGGTTATTCTTGGCGGCTACGCCAACGCGCTTCTGCTCGCGGTACTTTGGGCGATGTACATGTCGATCGTTCATATTGGGCAGATTTGGTACGGTTACGGCTGGGAGATTCAACTGCTGGAGACGAGCTTCTTGTCCATCTTTCTCTGTCCATTACTCGACGGACGTCCATTTCCTAAGTGCAGACCGCCGATCCTGGTTTTCTGGCTGTTTCGCTGGCTTGGATTTCGGATCATGATCGGCGCCGGTCTCATCAAACTGCGCGGCGACCCGTGCTGGCGGGATCTCACTTGCCTTTCCTATCACTACGAAACGCAACCAATACCCAGTCCGATCAGTCGTTATCTTCACTTCGCACCGCTGTCGTTCCACAAATTTGAGACGGCATGGAACCATTTCATCGAATTGATTGTGCCGTGGTTTTCCTTTGGGCCGCGACGGGCCCGTCACATCGCTGGCGTTCTGCTAGTGACGTTCCAGATCTTTCTGATCATCAGCGGCAATCTTTCGTTCCTCAATTACCTCACGATCATTCCGTTTCTAGCGTGCTTTGATGACACGTTCCTGCGGCACTTTCTGCCGCAGGCCTTAGTTCAGCGTGCGGAACGAGCGGCTCAAGAATCGGAGCCGTCGCGTATCAACAACATGATCGCAATCGCTTTATCGATCGTTGTTGTCTATTTGAGCGTCGCGCCGGTGCTGAACCTTGTTTCTGGCCGGCAACTTATGAACTATTCCTACGACCCGCTAGATCTGGTGAATACTTATGGCGCATTTGGCGCGGTAGGCCGCGAGCGTGATGAAATTATTTTTGAGGGAACGGACGACACGCTAATTACTGGCGATACGCAGTGGAGGGAATACGAGTTCAAAGCCAAGCCCGGCGATCCTAATCGCAGGCCGCCGTTCGTCGCTCCGTATCAGCCACGGATCGACTGGCAAATCTGGTTCGCTGCGATGGCTTCACCAGCAGACTATCCGTGGACGCTTCATTTTGTGTGGAAACTTCTGCATAACGATCGCGGCACACTCGCGCTCTTGGCGAACAATCCCTTTCCCGACGGACCGCCTCATTATATTCGGGCGCGACTTTACCGGTATCGGTTCGCCCCGGTTGGCGAGAAAGGGTGGTGGAAACGCGAACGAATCGGCGAATGGTTGCCCGCGCTCGACGTAAGCGATCCGCAGTTGCGGCGGTTGCTCGATGCTATGGATTGGCTCGATTGAAGATCGAGCGTCGCAAAGGCGATGTTGCCTATGAAGTCTGCTCCGGTGATTAGCTCAAATTTTTTGGAGCGAATCGTTGATCCCGCATCGCAATTTCATCCAGATTACTTGTCGTACCGAAGTGGCGAGATCACGCAAGACGAGCTGGTCGCGCGGCTGCCGCACGTTGCCATGCTCGGCGACAGTGCCTGCATGGGCACCTACATCTCGTCGCCTTGGAGCACCTTCTGGCGGGCGCACACTTGCCGGGGAAGGAACTGGTTTCTCGACAGTGGTTCTCCGCACCCGGGCATTCGCAGCGTTTCCAAAAGGCTGGAAGAGATCACGCCTTTCGTTGCGGTCGAATGTGCCGGCATCGGCGCGCTGGTCGATCATGATTCTGAGCGGCAAAATTTTTTTCGCCGCATTCTTGGCACGCGCAATTTTTCCGGACAAATCACCCAGCTGCTGCGAGCGCGCCGCTTTCCCGATCTGATTTTGATTTCAATCGGGCACAACAATGTCGATTGGGCATGGCGATGTCCGCCTGATGAGTTGAATACGCCGGAGCTACGCTTGAACCAGCAATCCCAGCAGTTCCGACAAAATTATACGCGTGAGCTGCGCCGCTTGCTTCGGCGCGCGCGAACTGAAAAGCATCGCGTAGCCGTCGTCGTTTTCGGACTGATCAATTTCGAATCGTATTTCAAAGGTCGCGAGGTGGCTGAGCATCTTCGAGAATGCGACAGACGTCTGTATCCGCACCTGGACACGACCTACAAATACTTAGTCTCTTTTCATCCAGCTTACCGGCGCAACTTGATTCGTCTCGCTTCAATGGTGAACGAACAGCTGCGCAAAATGGTTGAAGATCTGAATCACGAACTTGGGAATGCGGGAAATATGCAATTGCGATATTCCCATGCGCTGGCGACAGCGGACCTCGGCCGCGCGGAATTGCTCCATCCGATCGATGGCTGGCACGCGTCGGCCGAAGGCCACAATGTGCTCGCCGAAGCGGCATTCAGCGCCCTCAGGCCGAGTTTGGAATTTCTTGGAATCAAGTGATCTAAGGAGGGGGTTTTCCAACCCGCCTCTTTGGGACGGCGGACTAGAGACCGCCGTTCCTTGACGACAAATCGCCACGCTCTTTCAGCCGCGCGATCGTTTCCCGCATCATCCGATAGCCAAAATGGCCTTGGCGCACGCGCAACAGTTCGGAGCCGCGCCATTTTCGATGGATCGCGTGGATTTGTTCCCCGGGCGCGATCAAATCGAATTCGCCTGTTACGAATAGAACGCGAGCAGCAGCACAAAGCGGTTGATTGTGCAATGGTGAGCTCAGATGAAAATGACGAGCGACCAGAGACGGTTCGATGTTCGCGCGAAACAACTCCCGCCGAATGAGCCGCGCGGCAGGGCTCGCCCAGATCGCGTGTTCGATGTCCACGATTGGCGCCATTAAGGCAACGAAACGAAGATCGCGTTCAACCATTGCTAGCAGCGCGCCAACCCATCCCCCGTAACTCGTGCCGAGCACGCTAAAGTCGCGGCAGCCTCGTTGGCGCAGTGCCCTGATTAACTGCCGCAGCTCAATCACTCCCTGACGCAGCCCTTCCGCATTGCGAATAAGGTCGCACGTGATCGCAAGTTCGCCGTTCCAATAACCGCGCGGGACACGCGAAAAATGGTACGGCAGATGAACAAAGCATGCATTCCAGCCAAGCTCATTGAAGTATCTCGCGCATCGGCGATACCCGATGCGGCTGGCGGACATCAGCGCGTGCAACATTAACACGGTCGACGCTTCCCAGCCG
>QHPC01000238.1 GCA_003218915.1 Verrucomicrobiota bacterium | reverse complement strand
GATCTGGGCGAGTGCGCCGTAAAGCATGGTGTCCCCGTATTCATCGTGAATCTTTACGCGGATGAAATTGGGAACGCGGAATTGCCGGAGAAGGTCAAGCAATGGCAATCGGAGCAAGCCGCGCAGGCGGCAGATGAGTCATCGATTCCTCCACGCAAATATGTGTTCGCCGCCGCCGCTGGTCTCTTGATCGCCGTCGCCAGCTTTGGCGTTTGGCTCTATTTCAAACAGCCGGCAGCAATATCGCTGTCGCCGGAGAAAACTATTGCGGTATTGCCGTTCCAAAATTTCAGCCCGGACAAAGACAATGCATTTTTCGCAGACGGCGTTCAGGACGACATCCTCACCAGTCTGGCAAAGATCAAAGACCTTAGGGTCACTAGCCGTTCGTCTGTGATGAAATTTCGCGACGCCGCAGAGCAGAACCTGCGCCAGATCGGCAAAGCGCTTGGCGTGGCAAATGTCCTCGAGGGTAGTGTGCGGCGAGAAGGAGATCGGGTAGTGGTCAATGTACAATTGGTCGACGCGCAGAGTGCCCGGCAGATCTGGGCCAACCGTTACGACCGCACCCTGGCTGACTCGCTGGGATTACAAGGCGAGTTGGCAAGTGAAATCGCCGACGCTCTGCGCGCTACGTTGAGCACGGATGAGCAGGCGCGAGTAACGGCCAAGCCCACGCAAAATCCGGATGCGTATGTGTTTTATTTACGGGCGAATCAAATCTCGCGAAACCCCGACACGCTGCTGGAGGATTACAAAACCGCAGAGCAGCTTTACATGCAGGCGATCGCGCTCGACCCGGACTTTGCGCTTGCCCACGCGCGGCTTGCGTCTGTTTGTGCCGAGATTTTCCATTATTACGAACCGACTGAGGATTGGAAAACCAAGGCTCGCACCGAAGCGCAAATTGCTCTGCGTCTCCAACCCAGTCTGGCAGAAGCGCATTTTGCGCTTGGTCAATGCATCTACTGGATGGATCAGGATTACGACCGTGCGCTTGAACAATTCGATATCGCTGCTCGTTTGTCACCAAGCGACGGAGATATCGCTCGCCTAATTGCGGCGATAAAACGGCGGCAGGGTAAGTGGAAAGAATCGCTCGAGGAGTACGAGCGGGTTGCGAAGCTAGATCCACAAAATCCAAATACTGTTCGGGAACTTATCTTTACGAACACGGCGATGCGTCGTTGGCCCGAAGCTGCGCGGTGGGTAGAGCAGCTGCGCGCAATGGCGCCCGCATCCATCATTTCGAAAATTCAAAGAGGCTATGTTGAGTTTTGGTGGAAAGGGGACACCGGTTTATTGAAGTCCTTGTTGAACCAGATGGCTCCCGGTGTCGATCCTGATGGCGGCGTTACCTCGGTGCGATGGGACGCCGCAATGCTGGATCGAGATTACGCGGCCGCCAGACGCGCAATCGACGCGTCGACTGCCAAAGAACTCTCATACACAGGGGAGGCGTCAACGCCGCGGGCTTTCTTTGAGGGCTGCATCGCCTTGGCGCAAGGTGATATTGTGGGAGCGCAAAATTATTTTCAAGGCGCGCAACCTGTTTTTGAAGACGCCGTTAAAGAGGCGCCTTCGAGCGCTATTCGGCATGCTAACCTGGGCTGGCTCTACGCGTTTATGGGACGCAAAGAGGACGCGATCCGGGAGGGCCGTCGTGCGGTCGAACTGAAGCCGGAATCTAAAGATGCCGTTGACGGCGTGATTGTGAATTGTTACCTCGCATTGATTTATGCTCGCGTCGGTGAAAAAGACCTGGCGTTTCCGCTCCTCGAGCGATTGCTCAAAACGCCAGGCGCCGTGGACAGCGTCGATTACAGCATCACCACTAACGATCTGAAACATCGTTGGGAATGGGACCCGATTCGGAGCGATCCGCGTTTTCAGAAGCTGGTTGGACAACCGGCGAAATGACTCGTCGGCGCTTAGTCTTCGCTAAGGTATTGGCGTTCCAGTGCTCAGCCATTTCAAACGAGCCTGAACTTGTAGATTGCTAATCGCGGACAAAATATGAGGCTTGATCTGCCGATCGAGTAGTGAATTCGAAAAAGTTTTTTTCCGAGCTAAAGCGACGAAGAGTCTATAGCGTCGCGATCGCCTATCTTGTTGGTGGGTGGGCGCTCGCTCAGGGCATCGCTCAGGTCTTGCCGGTGTTCGACATCCCGAATTGGGTCGTGCGCCTCGTCGTGCTGCTGATCGTACTGGGATTTCCAGTCGCGCTGGTGCTCTCCTGGTTTTTCGACCTCACGCGGTACGGTATTGTCCGAACGCCCGATCTCGACACTGCCAGCATTAACATCGTTCAATCCGCGTCCACCCCCAGCGAAGTCGACTCCGGTGACAAATCTATCGCTGTTTTACCCTTCAACGATTTGAGCGCAGCCAAGGACCACGCCTATTTTGGCGAAGGTATTGCGGAGGAGCTTCTAGGCGCGCTGGCGAAAGTAGATGGCCTTCGCGTAGCGGCGCGGCGGTCCTCATTCTGGTTTAAAGATAGAGAGGCCGAACTAGGCGAAATCGCATCTAAATTAAATGTCGGACACGTACTGGAGGGTAGCGTTCGGCGCGATGGCAACCGAGTTCGAGTCACCGCGGAGCTGATCGACGCGTGCGACGGATTTACGATTTGGTCAGAAACATATGAGCGGGAAATGCATGGAATTTTCGCGCTACAGGATGAGATTACGCGCTCCATTGTCGATACTCTCAAACTCAAACTTGCGATCTCGCCGACGCCTCCATCTCGCAGCACGGACGCCTATGACGCTTATTTGGAGGGCCTCTTTTATTCCGACAAGAACACCGAGCCCGAGTTGCGCAAAAGCCTCGAATTTTTCGAGCAGGCGCTGGAGCAGGATCCGACGTTTAGTCGGGCGTGGACTGGAATCGCGAAAGCGTGGCTGTGGCTGGCCGACGCTCACGTGCCACCGCTTGAAGCGTACTCGAAAGTCCGTGATGCAGCCGTTCGTGCTTTGGAGCTGGACGACGAGGAGGCCGAAGCGCACGTATATCTTGCCGAGACCAAACGCATACTCGATTGGGACCTCGATGGAGCCGAGGCGGAATTCAATCGCGCGGTCGCAATTGATCCGAATTCAACGCCATCGAATTACTTCATCGCTGCGCTATACGCCGCGCGCGGCGACCGCGATAAAGCGCTGACGTTTTTGCGTCGGGCTGATAAGATCGATCCGGCGTCACTGTGGGTGAGTAACTTCGCATGCGAACTTTACCGTTATTTCGGTCTTTACGATGAAGCGATCACGGCCGGAGAGCGCGCACTCCAGCTTGATCCAACGTTTGCCCACTATGGTGAGCCATCGCTCGCAGCGCTGTATCGCGAGATGGGCCGCTTCGATGATGCAATCGCGCTCTACGAAAAGGCACGACAATTCACTGGGAGACCGGGGTTTGGCCTGGCGATTACGTACGCTCGTATGAATCGGCGCAAGGAGGCGCTTGAAGCTCGCATGCGAGCAGCGCTCCTCATCCTTGCACGGCGTTGGCATTGCCCCCGAATTTGTGCCGCTTCGTTCGGACAAACGTTTCAAGTCGATTCTTCGAAGAATCGGACTCGATCCCGAAAAGGTTTTCGCGGCTACCGCCAGAACATAGACTTCCAGTCTGTGGGCCACTCGGGTTCGCAACCCATAATTCAGCAGAGAAAATCGCTACTGCGCGCAGGGCAGAGCCCTATGTTCTTGGCACAGCCGCCTGATCATTGCACAATCGTGTCTCGCCCATGGCCGTGAGAGCGCACACCGTATTTGTTTAAATCCTGCTGCGCCACGTGCATTCCGAAGAGCAGGATCGCAATCAGACCGAAATACAATATCGACATCGTCCAGCGTTGGGCCGGTGTGACTTCGAAGTACCGCTGTTCTTCCTCCGTTCGTTTGCGGAAAAGCGAATAGATCCGCGGCAGCGACAAGAGCACAATCAACCAAATGATAAAATTTGGATACTTCCACCCGAACCAAAGGAGCAAGGCGAATCCTGGCAACCAAAGCCAGCGCGACAGTGCGGTCACGATGCGTCCGCCATCCAGCATTCCTACCGGTGTCAGATTAAATAGATTGAGAAAATATCCAAACCAGGCGAGCGCGATGAAAAGCGGCGCGGCAAAGAGTTCGCCCAGGAAGTTGCAAACCAACGCGCCAAGGCTGCCCAGCATCGGACCGCCCATCCCGACGCATGCTTCCATCCAGGCGTTGCGCGGCGCTTCCTTAAGCGCGATGAACGCCCCCATGAACGGAATAAACACAGGCGCACCGACTTTGAGTCCGAATTTTTTGGCGACAAGCAAATGGCCGGTTTCGTGCACCAACAAAAGCAGGACAAATCCGAGCGCGAATTGCCAGCCCCACATCTGGGTATAGACCCAGACCATCAACAGCATCGTTCCGCCGGATTTCAGCAGGATCGGTAGGAATTTCAGAAGCGGAAGAACAGCAAACTTCAATTTCGCGAAAAACTTCGCGATCAGGACTCCGACTACTGCAAGTGGTCCCAGCGCTTTTTTTATTCGGCTCCAGGCCGTCTCCTCGGACGGAGCCTTGTACTCCTCGGTTGGTTCAGCTTGAAGGTTCATCGCTTCGCGGACGTTGATTCGTAAATCGTTAAATCGTTAAATCCGTTGTGTTACCGAGAAATTGTAGGGCGTTTCTGTGAAACGCCAACTTCCGGCGTCTGACACAGACGCCCTACAATTCATTAAAGGCATCGCCCAGATGATCGAGGACGTCGTCGGGTAATAACGATTGTTCGCTTTGACTCCCACCAAAAATTGCGATTTCCGCGGCGCGTCCGCATAACCATGCGCCGAGTCGCGCCGCATCATAAAGAGATAAACCTTGTCCTGCCAATCCTGCGCAGACTCCGGTGAGAATGTCGCCCATTCCGCCCGTGGCCATTCCCGGATTGCCTGTTGTGTTATAACTTAGCGGGCGATCCCGTTCAGTCACGATTGTCCGACTGCCTTTCAATAACAGCGTTACCGGAAAACGCTGGCAGAATTTCGTTGCCGTTTTGGCGCGCGTCTCTTTTTCATCGGGCGAGAGTCGTTTCATCTCGCCAGGATGCGGCGTGAGCAACCGTTTGCCTTTGCAATGTTTGAGCGTCGAGGTTTTTTCCGCCAAAATGTTCAGGCCGTCAGCGTCGACCACCATTGGCTGCTTCGCTTTTTCGATCAGCTCGAGAATTTCGGCAGCCCGGGATTTTCCAAGACCGGGTCCGACTGCCCAAACGTCGACTTTTTCCTTGAGCAAATCGCGGTAAGACCGGAGTGGCTTGACCATTGATTCCATTGGCGCGGCGCTGGCGACAATCCCGTAAATTTCTTCGGGAACAAAAACCTCGACCAGCCCTGCGCCTGCACGCAACGCGCCTTGCGAAGTCATCAGAGCTGCACCGATAAATCCCCTGGAACCGGCAACAACACCAATGCGGCCACATTGGTTCTTGTACGTGCTGAATTTTCGCCTCGGCAATAATTCACGAAAAGCCGGCAGAGCGGCGACAACTTCTTTCGCTTTTTTTTCCGGAGAGCGCAGTTCATCCAAATGCACAACTTCCAGCCTTCCCACGAAGTTCAGCGCGTCGTCGGCGAGCAATCCTGGTTTTGCGAATCCGATCGTGACCGTAAAATCCGCGACGACGCAGTCGCGATCGGCTTTGCCCGAATCGCCGTCGAGACCGGTCGGAAGATCGACGGCAAACACGTACGCGCCCTTGGTTGCCCGTAACTGATTGATGGAGCGGCACGCTGTGCGGATCGGATCGCGCAGCGGCGGCTTTGCGCCCAGCCCAAGCAAACCGTCAAGAATTATCAGCGGGGCTGCAGTGGCGATGTACGCCTCCGCCGCCAATGCTTCCTCCGCCGCGGACAACTCCTCGGCGGCTTCTGCGAAAAGCTCGACAAGGATGATGCCAAGATCAGTTCCGCTGCCGCGGGATGGTGTCGCCCCTAGAATCTCCGGCAGTCTGCGGCGCAGGCATTCAAGTTTCTTGCGCATCAGTCCGCTGCAATCGGCTTCCTGAAAAGCAAGTCGCACTTCAATCTTCCACCCGACGCGCCGTAAACATTCGGCCGCAACGAGTGCGTCGCCAGCATTGTTACCTTTGCCCGCGAACACAATGCACTTGCCAGGCTGACGGAAAAATCTGGTGACCGCCTGCGCAACGCCGGCGCCAGCCTTGTCCATTAGCGCTTCAACTTCTACTCCTCGGGCGAAAGCAGCTTCTTCCGCCGCTCGCATCTGCGTCGAAGTCAAGATTGGAAGGTTCAATTATCCCTCCCGATCTTTTGAGTCCGCTTTTGCCTCTGACCCAGCTGGTTTCGATGAGCTTTTCTTCCGTCGCGTGCTCTTTTTGTGCGAGCGCTTGGATCGGCGGCCCTTAGATTTCGCCACCTTGGTTTGATCGATGTACGGTTGCAACGGAATGCTTTCACTGGTCGCCACTCGCGTCGTCGTTAACGCGCTCGCGACGGAACTGCGTCCGCGCACGCCGGCTGCAATTTCTTCTGCGAGCTTTTGACGGTAAGAAGCGGTTTGCGCTAACGCCGCTTCGCTCGGGTTGGTTAGGAAGCCGCATTCCACGAGTACTGCCGGGATCGCGGTTTTTCGCAGGACGTAGTAACCCCGGCGTCGCACATTGCGATTTGAGGAAGGCGCCCCGCCCGCGACAAAGTAATGGACAGCCGAAGCCAGCGGGAGGCTCTCGCGGCTGTAAAAATATGTTTCGATTCCACCGGCGCCGCTGCGCTTGGCTGAGTTGAAATGGATGGAAACGAAAATTGCGTTGGAATAAGAGTTGGCGATCGCAACGCGTGTTCCCAGCGGAATGAACACGTCGCTGTCGCGGGTCATCACCACGCGATACCCGCTTGCTGCAAGCGTCTTCTTCAATCGTTGCGCGACGTCGAGGGTCATCTCCTTTTCTGAAACGCTCTGTCCTGGAATTCCGCCGCGGTCGTAGCCGCCGTGACCGGCATCGATCACGACGGTAGTAGATGAGCCGCTGTCTTTAGGAGCTCGCTTCGCGTGAGCGGTAGAAAGAGTCCCCAGAAATGCGATCAGCAAACTGGAGGCAAACAGACGGAACCCGTAGAGATTTGTTGGCATCACTAATCGTCCTTCGGCAGTTCAGGCGGGCGAGCCGATAGTTTCGGTGCTGTGCCACGGGAGCTTTGCGCGGCCGGCGATTCAATCGTGCCGCCGCGCACTGCCACTTCGCCATTGCCGGCTCGAACGAGCTTTGGCCGCGTTTTGGTTTCCATGAAGGAGGAGTGTGCCAGCAATTCACCATTCAAGCCGATGCGCGAATACGCCCAGGCGCGCGGGGCGGAGCAATGCAGAACATGCAATTGATTTGCGTGATCGATCTCTGCCTGTGGTTCTTCAAACGCGATGGCACGGCCTAACGAATAAGTCGCATACACGATTCCACTGTCCTTGTCCTGCACGCGCACGTACAAAGAAGTATGGTCCGGAAAGCGGTTGGTGAGAAGCGAGTACGTGCGCACGTTGCCATGCGCGGCAACGCCATCAGGGATGCCGACTGTTTGCTGCCAGATTGGTCGCGCGTCGGTTACTTCAAAAACTCGCGTTGGGGAATAAAAGAACTTTCCCAGATCCGCAAAATAAACATTCGTCCGCACATGATAAGTGCCGAAATCCTGCACTGGATAGAGTGGAGTCAGATTGATCTGATGCGTGACTCTCTGCCCGGCTCCGACTTTCAAGGGCGCCTGATCGTGTTCGGCGCTCATTGGCGCAATGGGCTGACCTTCGTTTCCAGTTAACTCAAACCCAAGCCACGATTGCCCATCGGCATTGTGAAGATCGATGTCGCGTCCGGCCAGATTGGTGATGCTGAGTGTCGCTACAACCGGTTCGTAAGCGATGTACTGCAATCGTTTGAATTTCAGGTCCACTTGAATTTGTCCTTCGGCTTTCGCGGCAAAAAGAAGAAGACATGCGATTGGCAGAATACGCCCGATCACAGTCTTAAATGACGAAATCAGAATGCCGAATGACGAAACCCGAAATAAGGTCTCCATGTTAGTCCAACTTCTTGTCATTCTTGTTTCGTCATTAATTCGTCATTTGGAGAACTCACTTGCGCGTTGCGACCGCTGATCTTGCCTGGTTCTGCGCGGGGGAGCACGTTTTCAACGCTTTCTCATTGTGCCGAGGTGTTCTCGGCCGCAGGGAAAAGCTGCAAAAGCCGTGAAGGTTCGGCCTGAACGGCCTGCAATTTATCATCGTAATAAATTCGGATCCTGTATCCGAGATATTTTCGCTTTCCGCTATCTGCGGTGGAAGCTTTGCCTCTGCCCTTTTGCCCGGGTCGGACCGTCGCTGCCGCCTCAGAAAGCGATGACTCCGGCGACCCGACTCCTGTTTTCGGTCGGAGATAACTGACCGAGAGCACCTCCGGAGTCGCATCCGTCCAATCGTGCTTCGGCGTCAGCCATTCGTAATTCACGTCCGCGTCGGTGAGCTTTACATCCTTGTCACCAACGGTGTCGTAAAACTCCACCAAGATTTTTACCTTGGTATGATCAACCGTTGCGCCGGTCTGTTTTTTTATGCCGATCCGCAGTGCGAGGTTGGTCTCGGCATCCGGATCGGGTGTCTCAGTAGCTTTGAGTTCCGAAATGCCCATGACAGCGCCTTCCGGATTGCCGCCGAGATCCCGGTGCGATGCGGCATCGACTGATGCGCTCGCCGCGCTGGCGTCTGTTGTGGCCGGGGCCGACACTCCAAGCTTCAGGCGCTGATCAGCCAACTCATATGCCTGCCCGGCCGACGGGCCTATGTCGTGTAGTTTACGCCACACTTCGTTCGACTTGTCATAAAGCTGCATGGAATCATACGTCTTGGCTATTTCCTCGAGCACCGGGACGTTACTGGGTTCACTCTCCAACGCTTCCTCAAACCGGGCGAGCGCATTTGTTGTGTCGCCGCGGTCGCGCAGCTCGACACCTTCTCGCAACAGCTGATTAACCAGAGACGGAGGAGGCGTTTGGGCAACCGCTTCGGGTGAAGGAGCCGTTTGAGTCGCCGGTGGCGCTGGTGTTGAAACGGGAGGAGCCGCGGGGCGTGCGATGGTCGTCGCGACTGCCTGGGCCGGCGTCCGCACAGGCGAAACCCGGCCTATATAATAGGAGGTGACGGCGAAGATTTCCGCCAACGCCAGAATTACAATCAAGCCGAGCCCCACGTTAAAACTTGGATCGACCTGCGTAGCCCGTGAAAGAAGAGTCCGCATGCAGCAATTAACCCCGTTTCTGTAAGCGCGCCCTCGCCAAGCTGTCAAATCAGGCTTCGCCAGGTTTAATCGTTGAAACGTTAAATCGTTAAATCGGAATGCGTTCTACCCGGCCTGAGGCGGGAATACTTTAAGGAATCACGAACGCTTACCGCGAAATATCGTCCTGGCTCAGCATCTTGAATCCTTCACCCATCAGAACCGAGGACGCGCATTCGGTATCGTCCACGTGCAGGGCGATCGCGGCAAAGCCACGCGGCCGGATGAGAAGGGGATACGCGAAATGGACGTTGACCTCCGCCATGACCAGCGCCGCAAGCAGTTTTACCAGTTGTGTGGCGACTTCTCGCATTTCCACGACCACAACTTCACAAACGCCGAATGGCACGTTTTTCTCCCGGAACAATTTCTCCACGCGCGCGGGATCACTTGCGATGATCCGGGCAATCGCCGAATCGGTCGATTCGGATACGCTCAGCGCCACCGCGTGAGTGCTCTGTGTGCTGAGCAGTTTTACGACATCCAACATCGCTCCCACCTTGTTCGGGAGAAAAACAGAGAATTGCTTCACCAGCGGCCCCTCCATTTTCGAAGTTGTTTCCGGTAAATTCGCAGTCATTTCGATAGCGACACCCTGCTGGAATATCCCGAGGCGCGCCAGGCAAACTATCTCATTTCAGGTCTTTCATTGGCAAACCAATATATTCGTTAAGGCGTTGAAGCGTTGAGGTGGAATAGGTGAAACGCGTTGTCCCCAACGCGTGGCTAGTGCCCGCTGTTACTGGCTTGAGACAAGCCGATCCACCTTTAATGCTTTAACGCCTCAACGTTTCAACGCTCGCGCTTGATTGAGGCTGTTCATTTGGCGGGACGTCAATATACTGCCGTAATGATCGCGGGAGCGCATTTACTTCTCTACAGCAAGGACCCGGAAGCCGATCGTGCATTCTTTAAAACCGTGCTGGAATTCCCGTCGATCGATCTCGGCGAAGGGTGGCTGATATTTGCGTTGCCGCCAGCCGAGCTGGCGGTCCATCCCGGTGATGGCGAATTTGTGCAGATGCATGCCGAACATCCCATGCTGGGAACTCTTCTTTATCTGATGTGTGATGATTTGAGTAATGTGATCAGGTCGCTGAAAGGCAAAGGCGTGGACTGCGCGACGCCAGTGGAAGCTGACTGGGGAACAAGTACGAGTGTTCGACTGCCCAGCGGAGGCGAGATCGGTCTTTACGAACCGACTCATCCCACGATGATTGAAGCGCGTTCAATTTGAAAAAGGCGGGGCTTCAGTCCCTAATTTCGCAACGCTTTAGATTCGCCCTCGATGGATCAAGAAAACGAGTTAATCGCACTGCGACGCAAAAAACTCGACGCGCTTCGTGCCAAGGGTATCGAGCCGTTCGGCAGCGGCTTTGAGGTGACCGGGTCGATTGCGGAGGTGCGCGAAAAGTTCAAGGAAGGCGAGACCCTTCGCGCAGCGGGCCGCATCACGGCGCACCGCGACATGGGCAAAAGTCATTTCCTCGATCTGCGCGACGCGACAGGGCGCATTCAAATCTATATTCACGCGAAAGAAGTGGGCCCGGAACTGGTCGATCTTTTTCGGTTGCTCGATCTTGGCGATTTCATCGGCGTGGAGGGAACGTGTTTTGTCACCAAAAGCGGGGAACCGACGTTGAAGGTGCGCACGTTCCAATTGCTGGCGAAAGCGTTGCGGCCGCTTCCTGAGAAATGGCACGGATTACAGGACATCGAGGCGCGCTATCGGCAACGTTATCTCGATCTCCTTACTAACGAGCGTTCCCGCGCCGTGTTCGAAAAGCGTATTTCTATTGTGCGCGAAACCAGGCGCTTCTTGGAGGAGCGCGGCTTTGTTGAAGTCGAGACGCCGATCTTGCAAACGATCGCGGGAGGAGCCGCTGCCGAACCATTCATAACGCATCACAAGGCGCTTGGCATCGACCTCTATCTGCGCATTGCGCTGGAGCTTTACTTGAAACGTTTGCTCGTGGGCGGATTCACCAAGGTATTCGAAATCAACCGTAACTTTCGCAACGAAGGCATTTCCAGAAAGCACAATCCCGAATTCACAATGCTCGAAGCCTACTGGGCCTATGCCGATTGGGAAAAGATGGCCAATCTGGTTGAGGAACTAATCTGTTATCTCGCGGAGAAAATCTGCGGTTCACTAACAGTCGACCATCGCGATTCCGAAGAAAACATTATTCGCACGATCAATCTGAAACGGCCCTGGCGCCGCGCGCGTTATCGCGATGTCTTGCGGGAAGTTGCCGGGAAAGATTGGTTTGAGTTATCCCCTGAACAACGGCGCGATCGCGCCACGAACGAATTCAAATTGGAAATCCTGCCGCAGTTGGCGGATTTTGAAGTGACGCAGCATGTGTTCGAAAAACTCGTCGAGGAGAAAACGATTGACCCACTCTTTGTTACGCATTGCCCGAAAGAGCTGGTGCCACTGGCAAAACAAAACACAGCAGACGACTCGCTGGTCGATGTTTTCGAACTGATCATTAATGGGACCGAGATTGCGCCCGGTTACAGCGAGTTAAACGATCCGTTGCTGCAACGCCAGCGTCTGATTGAACAAGCGGGCGAAGAGAGGCAAAAGATCGACGAAGAATTTCTCCTCGCACTCGAGCATGGCATGCCTCCCGCGGGCGGAATCGGCATCGGAATGGATCGGCTCACCATGCTGCTCACCGGCGCGGAATCGATTCGCGACGTGATCCTTTTCCCTCTGCTGCGACCGAAGAAGTGATGAAACGTGATCCGTTAAGGGGCTACACCGAACCTCGATTCATAAATGACCAATTCACGAGCGTAAATCGAGAATCGAGAACCGTTACACCAAACCGGCGAATTGCGGATCGTGCTTGACCGCCTCATTCGCGCTCGAGATCAAAAGTGACCTTTGCGTTGATGCGGTAGTTTGTGATTTTGCCCTCGTCCACTTCGGCGGTGAATTCCTTGACGTAAATCGAGCGAATGTTCCGCAGGGTTTTGGTGGCTTCCTGCACCGCACCTTGCGCGGCGTCCTCCCAGCTCTTCGGCGATTGTGACATCAGTTCGATAACTTTAACAACTTTGGCCATGATGATTATTCTCCTTCTTCTATTTATCGCAGGCGGCGCGGCACTCGCGCGTTTCTCGCTGCAATGTGTCTCGCTAGACTCCTCGTGCCTTAGCGTTTGGACAAGTTTGGCTGCGGATGCGGAGTTGCTACGACGACCGCGATTCCGCCTAACACGGCGACAGACGCGAGCATATAACGAAGCGTGATTGGTTCGCCAAGTAACAGTATTCCACCAGTGGCGGCGAGCACCGGAACGCTGAGTTGAACAGTAGCGGCGCTGGCAGCTTTCAGCCCGGGCAGCGTGCTGTACCAAATTACGTAACCAAGACCTGATGTAACCGCTCCCGAGATTATGGCATAGCTGATCCCGGCAAGATTGAGATGTGTCCATGGAGCGAAAATGATGCCGAGAGCAGTCGCGAACGGAACGGCGCGGACGAAATTTCCGGCTGTGACACTTACAGGATTTCGTTCTCCTTTGCCGCGAAGTGAATAAATGCCCCAGGCTACGCCGGCTCCCAGCATCAGGATCGAACCAGCTAAAGGCGGAGCGGAAAGGCCGGGAGATAGAAACACGATGAGTCCAGTGACGGCGACGATGAAGCCGACAATTTGGATCGTATCTAACCGCTCGCCTTTATGCAGTCCCCAGAGAATCATTGTCGCCTGAACCGCTCCAAATAAAAGCAGTGCGCCGGTCCCAGCTGAAAGCGCGACGTATGCAAAAGAAAAACCAGCGGCATACACAAAAAGGGCGAACGCAGAACTCCACGTGCCATCCCGAAGCGACGGGTGATGAGTGACAAGTAACGAGCTGGAAAAGGTCTCAACTAGAGGCAATGCCGTTCTATTAGCTGTCGTCTTTCTCCGAACATGCATGAGTAACCAGAGCGTGACGGCGCCTGAGAAAATGCGAGTGAACGTAAAGGTAGCCGCATCGATATCGGTCTGTTTCAGTGCGGCCCGGCAAAGCAGCGAATTGCTCGCGAAGGCAATCATGGCCAACAACGTCAATACGAAAGTTCGTGCGTTGGTCACCGTATGAACTTGTAACTCTTAGTTTGGCAACAGCGCACAAAGTGGAATTGCGTTCTTGCCGCGCGCTGACTTCGTTGTCCGAGAAGACAATCCCTTAGTCGATCTTTTCCCAGAACCCGCGGCGATTTGGAATGTTTGGGAAAACAAGTTGGCCCTGGTAGAAGGTGAACGGGTTGGAGCGGTCGTTGCCACCGAACGATAACGTCAGAGTTTTGCCTTCAACGTTCCAATGGCCTGTCATGGCCTCCCTGCGTTCGTAGGCTGTAGCGGTCCAGTTCTCAACGGTACCATCGACATGAAGAACGAGATGCTCGTCTATCGGGCCCGTATAGCTGATTGTAGTTTTTCGCCAGTGTCCAATTAAGGCGTTCGAATTTTCCGAAGTAGAGCCACTTGATTCTTGAAATGTGATGATCCCTGAGTCACTCGCGGCCACGCAAAAGGCGGCCAAAGCAAAAGCGGCACAGTGTACAAGCAAAGTGACGTGGTATCGGCATCCCTGCCGATCAACCCCATCGGCTGGAAGTCGATTCCACGAAGTGACTTTTCGGAAAACGTTTTGTGTTCTCATGGGACCTCCGGCTTGAGTCTGACAAGGTGACCGACTAATGACAACTCTATTCTGTAGTTTGTTGCGCGATCCTTAACTCGAACCGATGTTGAGGTGGGTCACTTGAAACTTCCAGCGATCATAGAGCAAGGACGGTTCCCTTCACCGGCTCCCGCGCCGCAGGCCCTGGCATGGGACGGTAACAAATTGTGGTTGGGTTCGCGCGACCTGCGCCGAATTTATGTCATCGATCCGAGAAAGTGGGAAGTTCTCGACGAGAAAGAACCGCCTGGCATCCCCTGGGCGGCTGTCGCGACGAATGGGACGCTTTGTTTTACAATCGGAGAAGGTCCAAACGACGATCGATACATTCGCGAGTTCGTGCCTGATGTGGGGTTTTCCGAGGCCGACAAAATCGCGTGCCCGGAATTTACGGGATCATACCTCAGCTACGACGGTGAGAATCTTTATCTCAGTCAATGGTACAAACATCGTATCCTTAAGCTGGACGCCGGTGGCGATATCATCCGCGTTATCGACATCGGCGCCGAGGTCTCAGGCCACGCGTTTGTTAAGGGGCTGATTTACGTCTTGCGCGGGACCGAACAGAACGGTGAGAGCTGGACTATCGCGCGACTCGATCCGCGAGAGGAAAAGCCGAAGGTTAAAGATATCGCGGTCGTCCCGTTCGCATGTCGCTCGCTCACTTTCGATGGCGAACATTTTTGGGCGAACTATCGGGCAAAAGACACGATTGTTTCATTCGCTGTTCCCCAATTGAAGGACGCGTTCTGATTTCAACCGGCAGCTCCTTTCCGCTGCGGCGTGCAAGATTTAATTTTGTAGGCGAAATTGTGATATCATAGCCAGCACTGTCATGTTGAGCGAAGCGAAACATCTCTGTGTTCCGTGGCACGCTTGGTCCAGAAATAGCCAGAGATTCTTCGCTTCGCTCAGAATGACATCATGAAATCGCTTGTAATCAATGGTCGCAGAGCTAAGCCAATCTGATTATCCTGGACGGTGGTGGACGATGCTGTCTGATGGGCGCATCGAGTGCCGATTGTGTCCGCGCTTTTGCAAGCTGAATGAAGGACAGCGCGGCTTTTGTTTCGTTAGGCAACGAGTGACGGATGCAATCTCGGTTGCCGGTTTTGCCAGAACTGGGATATCTCGAAAGCGCGCGAATGGGACAAGCTCGCAGATGCCGCGTCACCGGAACATATCGCACTCGCCGCGGAGCGACTCGGGTGCCGGTCGGTTGCGTTCACTTACAATGATCCGGTGATCTTCGCTGAATACGCGATCGATGTCGCTGACGCCTGCCGCGAGCGCGGGATCAAAGCGGTAGCAGTGACCGCCGGTTACATCACCGACGATGCGCGCGCTGAATTTTACCGGCACATGGACGCGGCGAATATCGATTTGAAAGCGTTCACCGACGCGTTTTATCATCGGCTATGTTTTGCCCAGCTCGACCCGGTTCTCGACACGCTGAAATATTTGCGACACGAAACGAACATCTGGTTCGAAGTCACGACGCTGCTGATTCCTGGGGAGAACGACAGTGATGCCGAGCTTCATCGGGCAGCGGAATGGTTCGCGGAGAATCTCGGGCCGGATGTGCCGTGGCATTTCACCGCATTCCATCCCGACTTCAAAATGCTGGACAAACGGCACACACCACCGACGACTCTGACCCGCGCTCGCGAGATCGCGCGCTCAAAAGGGCTGCATTACGTCTACACTGGGAACGTCCACGACCGCAAGGGCGGCAGCACATGGTGTCCCGGTTGCGGCGCGCTGCTCATCGAGCGCGATTGGTACGAGCTCGGCAAATGGAACCTCGAAAATGCGAGATGTCGATCTTGCGGGTACGAGATCGCCGGGAGATTTGAGGAGCAACGCGGCGATTGGGGCGCAAAGCGACTGCCGGTGAGGTTGGCGGCGCTCGGCTGATCTGTCGGGATCAGACGATGTGTAGACGGCCAAGGCGCTATTCATCGATGCCCACGAATGTCATTCCGAGCTGAGTCGAGGAATCTCTGATTTTCTCTGCAGTTCCCTAGTGAATTAACAGCAAGAGATGTCTCGACTTCACTCGACATGACAGAACTAGTGATGGCGTTTAGAAATCAGGGGTAAACGTCAATGTTTGTCGGACACTATAGCGTTGCTTTCGCAGCTAAGAGTGACAAGAACAAGATTCCGCTTTGGGTTTTGTTCATCGCTGTCCAGGTTCTTGATTACATCTGGGCAACGCTTGTGCTGCTTGGCATTGAGAAGCTACGGGTGATCAAAGGATTTACGGCTGGCAGCATGCTAGACTCGTACTTCCATCCGTATTCGCATAGTCTGGTTACAGCGATACTTTGGAGCGTCGTAGCAGCTATCGTCTACAAGGTCTTCTGCAGCCGACACGGCTGTCACTACACGAAATACGCCGCCTTGGTCGTGGGCCTGGCTGTGTTTTCTCACTGGGTTCTCGACCTGGTTGCGCATCCGCGTGACCTCGCGATCTACGACAACACGTGGAAAGTGGGTTTCGGCATATGGAATTATCGCGATCCAGAGTTTGCATTGGAGATCGGGCTGCTTGGCGCAGGGATCCTGCTTTACCTGACGCGAAATGTGATGCCGGCGATCCGCAAAACAGCTGTGATTGCTTTCGGGGCCGCCCTCGTTGTCATCCAGATAGGTGATACATATGTGCCTCGCAATCCATTGACGGACAAGCAAACCGTCATGGGCGTTTGGATTTTCTACACACTCTTTGTGGTTGTCGCTCTCTTGATAGAGAAAATCGGAAGTCGGCGGCAAACTAGTGCGCCGTGATCGTGATTGTCTTCGGTGTCTCGGGCGCAGGAAAAACTACGATTGGCAAACTGCTCGCCGAACAACTTGGCTGGCAGTTTTATGAAGCGGATCATTTTCATCCGCGCGCAAACATCGAGAAGATCCGCAGCGGTCGTCCGCTAACTGATGAAGACAGATGGCCGTGGCTGGATCGTTTGCGCGAGCAGATTGCGCGTTCTCTTAATGCAAAAGAGAACGCGGTGCTCGCCTGCTCTGCGTTGAAACGCGGGTATCGGGATCGTTTACGCGTCAGCGACGACGTGAAGTTTGTGTTCCTACGCGGAGATTATGCGCTTGTTGCTGAGCAGCTGCGTCATCGGCGTGGTCATTTCATGAAACCGGAGTTACTACGAAGTCAGTTCGCGGATTTGGAACAACCCGAACCGGATGAAGATATGTTAACGATCGAGTTGGGACGTACACCGCACGAGCTTGTCGAAGATATCAAAACGAAACTGCGTCTCGCGCCCAAGGATTCGAAGTAATCGGGTCCCGGTTATCTGCACGCCGAGGGCGGCCTGGCTCCATCGGCTCGTATCGATGCTGGAAATGGCCTGCCCTCAGGTCGTTCGCGGGGTTTATGATACTGTTCCTTGATAAAGATTGTCGCTCTCGACATTGAAGAGCCGATTCCAACGTGCGCGATAATTCTCAAAAGCGATCTGTGCTCCGAGTTGCATGAGTTGTTCTTCGGAAAATTGATTGCGCAAACGCGCGTACAACTCGTCGGAAACATTTGACGGCGTGTCCGTAAGGGCGTCAGCCAGTTCAATGACGAGCCGTTCGGTGTCATTGAGAGGCGTCAGGTCATCCCCAAGAACGGCGCGCAATTTCTCATCACTTAGTCCTGCTTTTCTGCCCACGGCAGAATTGATGTCTACTCAGAACGGACAACCGATGCGCGCTGCAGTGCGGGTTTTTCCGAGTTGAATGTAGCGCAACGAGACAAGCCGTTTTCGGCCGAGACCGGCTTCCATCGCGATCCCGCCCCACACTAGACCGGGCAAGCGCATCTGGATCTTCGCCGGCGTAAAATCTTTTCCGAACATCTTGCGCATCACTCCGTAGAACCAGCGTAGATGCCACGGAGCATCTTTTTTCTCTAACCCTGAAATTCGAGCCATAACTAATCTGTATCGTTTTGCTCAATTCGTGTGGTCCTAACGGCGAAATGTCGTACGTCGCCATATGTGCCACGTTGTGTTACTTTGATTCTCATGAAGGGCGCTCCGGCGAAGCTCGACACCATTCGTGACCATATGCGCGACATCGATCGCACCCTATTACGCGAAAATCTCAAACTGACTTTCGAGAAGCGCGCTAAAAAGCATTTACGTGCGTTGCAAATGGTTGAAGAACTGCGACGCGCCGGCAAAAAGTTGAGACAAAAGAGCGATGGCCGTTGATCTCGAGCAGATCATTCCTCCGCTGGTCAGAGCAAGGGTTGATTTCATTCTCATCGGTGGAATGGCTGCGATTTTGCATGGTTCTGCGCGCGTCACGTTCGACGTCGATGTTGTTTATTCGCGCACAGATCAAAACATTGAGCGCCTCGCTCCCGCGCTAGCCCCACATGGCCCACATCTCCGCGGTGCGCCGCGGGACCTGCCATTCTCGTGGGACGCCAAAACGATCCGCAACGGCCTGAATTTTACTCTCGCAACCAATCTTGGTGATGTCGATCTCTTCGGTGAAGTGGCGGGCGGTGAAACTTACAGCGATTTGTTGCCGCATTCGTTCGAAGTCGAAGCTTTCGGGGTCCGCTTCAAATGTATCGATCTTCCGACGCTGATTCGCATCAAGGAAGCGGCAGACAGACCAAAAGATCGGGAAGCAGTCACTGAATTGCGAGTTCTATTGGAAGAAAGCGAAGAGAAACAAGGTTAGACAAGGTTAGGCGTGGGCTGGTTTTCGGAACGACGTGAGTTTGTTAACTAGCATGTTAGTCGCCTTTTCCAAAAGCATTCCCCATGCGCTGAGAACTGCCAACGTTGGGATGCAAATCAGTAGGAACATCCAGATTGGCAACTCGCGAATGCGAAGCCCAAGCCAGATGACGTAGGGTTGGTGAATGAGATACAAGCCGTAGGAATAGAATCCAACGAGACCGAAAAGTTTGGCGGGTTCTTTGAATAACAAAATGATTCCAGCAATGCCGACGATTTCGAGCATGCAACATGTGCCCGTAGCGAAATCGACGAAGATGTACTCAACAAGGCCGCCGTAGAGCTGCAGCGCTGCGGGGTAGAGGATTAGTCCAAGAACTAGTCCGGCACCGCGAAGTAACAACCATTCCACGCGCGCCGTCGATTGGGTGTGCCACATGGCAAGTGACATTCCCAGCGCGAACTCGGGCAAACGGCAGATCGCGAAACCACCCAGCACCCACAAGCCACTTTGATGCCAGACTATAAGCAGCATATAGCGCGCAAAAAATCCGGCAGCGCATGCGACCAACAGAAACCACCACGGCCCGAAACGGCGCGCAGCCCGGAAGAGGAGGGGAAATGCGATCGTCCACTGGTTCCAGCCGCGCGACGAAGGGCGAAAGGAGATAAACCAAATGCGCGACCCAGTACATTGGATAAAGACGCAGGAACCGCGCGCGATACCATGCCCACCACGCTATTGCACCGGACTCGGCACGGGGCGCGGTCGATTGCATTAGCGTCCAACCGCTCAGGATGATGAAAACACCGACAGCATGGAACCCGAGCCCTGAAACTTTAAACCAAACCAATCTAAGAACCGTCAGCACACCCGTGGCGAGGTTGGTCCAGTCAGGTGGTGTGAGAACGCCGTGTTGGAAGTACGTCGTGAAAAAATGAAAGTAAGCGACGAACAGAATCGCCAGGCCCTTTGAGATGTCGATCCAGAGGAGGCGCTTCACTGGATCGGCTTAACAGGAGAAAGTTATCCCAGTCAAGGCACCTGACGACAAAACCTGGTTCATATAGACGTGCAGGTAACTCAGCGCGGACGTTCGCGGTGCGAGCGCCTTATCGATATCTTTGTCGACTAGCGGACGGTAGCTTATTAAGACTCCGGCGAACCGACTGTGGTAGCTGAGCGAGTGGTGCTTCCCGCCAGCGCGAGAATCACGTCCGTCTTTGCGATGGTGCCGATCAGACGTCTCGTTGCTGAATTATTAACCACGGGCAGACGCTCTCCATCGTGCTGCCTGAAACGTTCAAGCGCTTCAGTAAGTGAAGCGTCTGGACGCACCACCGGGATGGAATCGTGCAGGATGTCTCCGGCAATAACGACTTTCGCCAGTTCCGGTGTGTTGAGGTAATTCTTGACGTCGTGCAGTGAGACGGCGCCGACAAACCGGTGGTGATCGGTGACGTAAAGCTAATTGAAACGGGTTGCGATAAATTTCTCGCCGATTTCTGAGAAACCGGCCCTGGGCGAAATAGTCAGCGGCTCCGGTTTCATAATGTCGCGAACATGAAGTTGCGCGAGCTGTCTGCGATAATCGCCCGCGCCTTTTCGTTTCAGTGCTTCAGCGTAGATTGAGCGTTTCTCGATGCTGACCGAAGTGTAATACGCAACCACGCATGCCAGCATTAACGGGAGAATGATCTGATAATCGAGTGTGATCTCGAAAATCATGATGATAGCCATGATCGGCGCGTGAGTGGTGGCTGCTAGAAATGCGCCCATACCGACAAGCGCAAATGCGCTGGGGTTGACCGAAAAGTGACCGAGCAGATCGTTTGTGCCGGTGCCGAATAGAAACCCCAGGCTTGCACCATAAAGAGCGTTGGCGTGAAGACCACCGCGCCGGAACCAAACGTAGCGGTTGTGGCTAGTATTTTGAAAATGAGAATGACCGCGAGAGTTTGCCAGACCCATTCACCGCGTAAGATCCCGTCTACCGGCTGTATCCATTGCCGCAGACTTCAGGATGCAATATGGCCAGCGCACCTACGATAAGACCGCCGACGCACATCTTCACGTAGACAGGTGCAGCGATCCGTCCAGCCCATTCTTCGGTTGTGCGGAGCAATCGAATAAACCATGGCGCAAGCAGGCCGGCGCCAAGGCCAAGCAAAAGATAAGGCCCAATTTCCCAATTACGATTGAGCTGGAACGGCGGAATCTTGTAAAGCGGATCGCGGCCGAGAAATGCCTGCACCGTCAGCGTCGCGATGACCGACGAAAAAACCAGAGGGCCAAAAAATTTCCATGGCCACGGAACCGAGCACGACCTCCGCGACAAATACCGCGCCCGCGATTGGTGCGTTGTAAGCCGATGCAATCCCGGCAGCGGCGCCACAGCCGACAAGCAATCGAAGCCGCGGCGTGGACCATTTTCTCAGACGACCGGTGAGAGACGCGACGAGCGATGATAGCTGCACCAGTGGGCCCTCGCGTCCGATTGATCCACCGGAAGCAATCGTGAAAAGTGCGGATAGACATTTTAGCAACGTGCGTCGCGCAGCGATTTTCCCGTCACCGAGCACCACCGCTTCCGTGTAGTCAGTGGTTGTCACTTCCCCGCGCAATCGTGTGCCGAACTGAATGATTGCCCCTGCCAGCAGACCGCCAAACGCTGGAATGCCAAGGCGAAGTAACGGCGGGAGCTGGGAAAAACTTTCAACCAGGCCGGGCGCCGAGCCGCCGGTGAGGATTTTGTGGACCAAGCTCGTTGCGAAACGAAATACGACCGAGCAAACGCCGCAGAATCCGATAATGCCGGCCCAGATCAGCGTGGCTTGAAGATCAGTTGGCCGTATTCGCTCCTGGAACCAAACCAGGAATTTGAGCCGACGAACAGTATCAGACTTGAATCACGTGATGCAGTAGAAGTGCTGATGGAAGGCACTATTATCAAGTCGGTGCACAGCCGCAGACGTCAAGCGCGAGGGATTTTGCGGAGATTGACTCGCGTTACTGCCATCGCTAGATCGATAGTCTGATGGTCCGGAACGCACACAGCATTTCGCTCGAGCGTGGACGTTTCGGCGTTGTGCTGGCGACTGTTGTCATCAACGTCGCTGCGGTTTCGCTTTTGACATTCGCGCCGTGGTCGGACTGGCGCACGGGTGTAGCTCTCAACATCGTCGATAATTGTCTTCTCATTGGCTTTACACTCGTTAGGCGGGATGCGAGTGACTCAGTAGGGGACGAGGACAAATCCGCATAGGTCGGGAGCCATTCTGACATTTAAGAACGAACTAATCATGGCAGCATTCAAACCGTCGGGGAGATGATCGTTTGGAAGAAACGATCTCAAGCAGTTTAATGACCTAATGAGAATCTACTGCGCATTTGTGATGTTTGTCTGCGCCAGCGTGGTTGGGGCAGAACCAGTCATTTCACCATCACCATCGCCGCCGGCGTCCGTAACGCCTGTTACGACGATCACGCAGTCGGTTACTGAATTATCCGCGCAACGCGCGGCCACTGACCGATCGAAGATTTACAGGACTGGTGCGGCCTACGGTCGCTGGCTCGACCAGGTCGCAAAAGATTCAGGCAATGCTTTTCTTCAAAGAGCAGTTTTTGATCGAGTTACGTGGATGCGTTTGCTCAGTTGTGTTATTGCGCTTGGGCTATTGTCGCTGCTCACCCGCTGGTTTGTTTGGATCGTCAGACGGCGCGCCGGCGAGATTGGATCGACGCGATATCAATCCTGGTTGGCACTGAGCGCCGCCGCGATTCGCAAACCGGTTGCCCTTTTCCTTTGGACGTGCGGTGGCGCATTCGCGCTGCTGCCGATCGTTGCGGGCATCAATTCCCGGCCCACGCGCATCTTTTGGGGTCGCACGCTCACGGCGATTCTCTACGCCGGATGGATTATCGCGCTGCTGTGGCTGGTCTTTCGCGCCATTCGCGCGGTAGAAAAACGGATGCGCCTCTGGGCGGAGCGAACGCGTAGCTTGCCAGGTAAAATTGTGGTCCCAATCGTTGGACACACATTGCGGCTTTCCGTACCGCTGCTTGGGATCATCCTGCTGTTACCGCTGCTTAAGCTTCCAGAAAATTGGGCATGGGTAACACAAAAAGGGGTCGGCATCCTGTTCATTATCACACTTTCGTTTCTAATCGTTCACGGCATCAACGCGATGCAAGCTGCACTGTTGAGTCAGCAGCGATTGGACTTGTCGGACAGTCTCTCTGCGCGCCGGATCTACACTCAGGTATCGGTGATTCGCAAAATTATCATCACTGCCGTCGTAATCCTTGCGACCGGTTCCGTGCTGATGCCTTTTGATCCGGTGCGGCAGTTCGGGACCAGTATTTTGGCTTCCGCTGGAATTGCCGGGATCGTGATCGGCTTCGCTGCGCAACGGACGCTCGGCAATGTGCTCGCCGGAATTCAAATCGCGCTAACACAACCGCTGCTTATCGATGATATCGTCGTGGTCGAAGGCGAATTTGGCCAGATCGAGGAAATCACTCTCACGTACGTCACTGTGAGAACGTGGGACCTGCGCCGGATGATTTTGCCGATCACCTACTTTGTCGAAAAACCGTTTCAGAACTGGAGTCGCGTTTCTACTGACTTGCTTGGCGCGGTTGTCATTTACCTCGATTATCAGGCGCCCATTGGCGAATTGCGCAAGGAATTGAAGCGGCTCGTCGAAAACAACCCGAAATGGGATCGGAAGGTTTGCGGATTGCAGGTGACCGACACCAAGCAAACAACAATCGAAGTGCGCGCGCTCGTCAGCGCTACCGATCCTGGCAAACTTTCTGATCTTCGTTGCGAGGTTCGCGAGGGGCTCATTGACTTTCTTTGTCGCAATCATCCGGAAAGTCTTCCGCGACAGCGCAGCGTCAGCGAGCCCCCGGACGAAGCGACTCAGCACCGGCGAAAACCAAAATCCGCCTCGTCCGCGCAGGGAAAGGAGCATGAGCGCGGTCCCAAGGCTCCCGGCATCCACGCCGAATCTGAGGGCGACGGCGCCGACAGTTAACCCACGGCGGCTGCCCGCCTTAGGTGGGCTGCTCGCTGGTCCACGCTTGGGCGGGGCCTATCCTAAGCGCAAGAAGAGTGGCAATAACCGCGAGCCCCCCTAGCAGAAGAAATGCATCAGCGTGGGTGCCGGTTCGTGTCTTCAGTACTCCGATGAGTGCTGGCCCAGCGAATCCTCCGACATTTGCAATCATGGTCACGAGAGCTATGCCGGCAGCCGCCGCCGGCCCGGTGAGGAACTGAGTCGGCATCGACCAAAACGGGCCGTAACTCGCGCAATGCCCTAGTGGAACAAGTGCGAGGGCGATAATGGCTAAGACAGGCTGGCGCAGCAGAGCGCATCCTACAAGTCCTACCGCCATCACGAACAGCGGGACTGCGACGTGTACGGCTCGCTCTCCTGTGTGGTCGGAATGGTAACTATTCAGAAGCATCCCCAGGATGGTAACTGCGCTAACGGCACCCAGCACCAGTCCTACCTCGAAGTTCCTAAGTCCTGTCAGCGATTTAATAATGAGCGGGGCCCAAAATGAATAACCATAAAATCCAGCCGCGACCAAGAGGAAGATGATCCCTAGCTTCCAGACGGTAACATCAGTGAGTGCTACGCGAATATTCGGTTTTGATACGCAAGCTCTTCGCTCGGCAGCAAGTGTTCCTACCAGCCAGTCACGTTCTGCTGGAGTGAGCCAATGCGTTGTTTCGGGACGATCCTTCAGATAGAAAAGGACGCTGGTGCCCAGGATCACCGCGGGCAACCCTTCCAGTAGGAACAACCATTGCCAGCCCGCTAATCCATGTAGGCCTTCTAACTCCAGCAAGGCCCCTGATAACGGACCTCCTATTAACCCGGTCACGGGGACCGCTGTCATAAAAGCCGCGATCGCTCGTGCACGATGTGCCGTAGGATACCACAGGCTCAAATAGTAGATTACCCCGGGAAAAAATCCGGCTTCAGCTGCTCCAAGAAGGAATCGTAACAGGTAGAAGGCTGCAGGGGTCCGCACAAACATCAGGCCCGCTGAGATCAGGCCCCACGTTACCATGATTCGCGAGATCCAAAGCCGGGCTCCAACCCGCTCCAGGATGATATTGCTGGGTATCTCAAAGAGACAGTAACCAAGAAAGAAGATACCCGAGCCCAAACCAAATACTGTCGAGCTAAACCCGAGATCGGCGTTCATCTCCAATCCAGCGAAACCGACATTCACCCGGTCCAGCCAGGCGATAACGTAAAGCACAAAGAGAAATGGGATGAGCCGCCATGTCACTTTGCGCAGGGTGACTACCGATAATTCCTCTGGGGGAGGGCCGGTTGGCGCCACTGATTTCGACGAGTTTTTTGATCTCTTCATGTCTCGCACAGCTTAGGTCGCCGACGTTGCGGTGAAAGCGGACGATCTTTGCTTGTCATACATGTATGATTTCAATTACACAGTGGGTGCCAAACAGACCAAATGATATCCGTGAGAGCAATCGCACTCTTGACTGCAATTATCACCTGCGTTACGGCTGTTCGTGGAAGCGTGCCCATCATCGTTAACACTCCTGCTCACCAGCGGGCGGTGATGAAACTATGTAGCGATGCAAGCCATCAGCTAAGAAATGGTGATGTTGCCGGTGCAAAGCGCAATGTTGATGCGGCGCTTCGAATCGATCCCAAATTGTGGCCAGCGCTCTACATTCGCGCGCAGATTTTTAAAAAGGAGGGCAAATACGAACTCGCCATTCAGGACTGCAACGAAGCGCTCCGACAATATCCAGGCTGCGTCGAGGCGTCCCTTTTGCGTGCCAGTGTTAAGGTACGACTTGGGAAATACGCGGAAGCGTTGAAAGAGTTTAATGATCTGATCTCCCTCCACCCTCGGCCTGTTACTTTGGCCAGAGCGCTGAGCGATCGCGCGTGGTTTCTAGCGACTTGCCCGGACTCGTCATTTCGCAATGGGCAACAAGCAGTCAAGGATGCGAAGGCCGCTTGCAGCATCATGCA
>QHPC01000281.1 GCA_003218915.1 Verrucomicrobiota bacterium | reverse complement strand
GCTTCGTTCCATCAACATTTCCATGATTGCCGCTCCGATCAGCCTCTCCACGTCGCTCGGTCGGCCGGGGCGGCTTCGACTTCGTAGCGTCTCGGCCAATTGACCGATCGGCTTGGATAGCTCAGTGGCTGATTCGTCGAGCTGCGATTTCACTCGTGAAATAATCGCATGATCAAAACCGAAACGGCTATCCATCAGCTCGCAGATTGCTTCCCGGTGAAGCAGCTTCTTTGAATTGCGATCGAAGAGAAGATCGACACGCCCCACGTGAATCCCGAAATGATCTGCCTGGGTAAACAACACGCCGTTCGTTAGCCGACTTGGGACATCCTGATGCGTATGGCCGGCGATAAACACTGCGATCTCCGGAAATTCCGACGTCAGAGCCATTACTGTATTGGCAAAATCATCGCCACCAGTGCGCGTCTTGAGTCCCATGTGACCTGTCAACACGATCGCGTCCGCCCCATCCCCTTTCGCCCTCGCGATCGCGCGGCGAACGGGCTCGACCGGATGCCGAAAATCAAGTCCCCGGATAAATTCCGGCCAAAGCCAAAACGCCATCCCCGGCGTGGTGACGCCGATGATTGCGAGTTTGATTCCCGCAATCTCCTTCAAAATGAACGGCTGAATTGTTGCAAACGGATGGTTTCCATCTGGAAATTCGCCGGCGGGTTTTTGTTCCATCAGCATGTTCGCGGCAAGGACTGGCATGTTTGATTGTTGCAACGCGTGTTCGAAGCACTCCATCCCCCAATCGAATTCATGATTGCCGACGACCCAGGCGTCGTATTCGAGATGATTGAGCAGATCGATCATCAGCGCGCCTTTGTTTCGCAGGCTGACGTCAGTCCCCTGATACACGTCACCGACGTCGATCAAGATCGAGTTGGAATTTTCCCGCCGCCAGCGCCTGATTTGCGTCGCGCAACGCGCCAATCCGCCGCGATCTGGATTTCCGTCGTAGTCGAAGGTTGGAAGGATATGACCGTGCAAATCCGTCGTGTGCAGAATCGAAATACAAACCGTGTCGGGATTGAGTGTCGCGGCAGCACTCGCGAGCGTCGGGATAGCGCTGACCAGCCCTGTCTGCCCAACCAGCTTCAGGAAATCGCGGCGACTCCAAACTTTGTCCTGTAGGAGCATCGCAGCAAAGTTCGTTCTTGGCGAAGGTTAGCTAAGAATGAATTGGCGCTTCAAGAAAAAAAGCGCCGCGCCTCAAGCTGCAGGTAGTCTTGGTCAATTGTCAGTTGGGCGGTCCACGGGTTCAAGGCCGACCGGGGTTTACTTGAACGTACCGTCAGGCGAACTGCGCTTTCTCGTTCGCGTCGGTGACGGAGCTGGGTGAAGGGGTCGGTCAGAGCGTTCCGGGCTTAAAGTTTCGGCGTGGGGCCGCACGTGCGCGAATAACCCCGGCCGCAGCCAGGCAGATACCGTCCGGATTAAGACCGGATTGCCTGTTAATTGTAGCTGGCCGGTCTTCTTCGCCGCTCGGATCTCCATGTCACCGGCCCAGATGTCAGCCATCGTTCGCAGGTCCGTGGTTAAATGGACATCGATTTCCTTTCCGGGATTGTCCACGCACAACTCACGCGCCCCATTTTCGAGCACGATCCACCAATGCCCAAACTTTGGAAGACCGCGGAAAAGGAACTTAATTACCGTTCGTCCACCCGGGAGTTGGGTAGCATCGATCCGGCGATGCAAATCGTACATGAGCAATTCCACGTCGAGTTCATCATCGTTCATCTGGTTGCGCGCCCACTTCATCCCCCACTTTCCAAGACCGAAGATGATTGGCTTTAGTTCCCTGGCTGCGGGCATTGGCTGATACTCTGTTCGCCGCTGATCGGGCACCGTTTTCCGAACGACAAGCCCGCATTCTTGGAGCTGGTTCAGGCGTTTGGTCAGCAAAGTCGGAGAGATTTGCGACAACGCACGCTGAAAGTCAGTGAAGCGCGTCGTCCCAAGCAAAAGCTCGCGAATGATGAGAATCGTCCACCGTTCCCCTAAAACTTCGGCAGCTTTGGATACGGGGCAGAATTGCCCATAGCGCGTGCTCATCAGCGGCAGAGAGATACTACATACAAAGTAGTTGCTTGCTACATTCTACGTCGTGGACAGTCACCGAGTGAACCGCTTATCATATCGGGTCGAACAGGACGAAAGTCCAACTGAAAACAAACCTGCTGCTTTCTGATATGCTCAACGAAAATTCTATTGCCGATTTCAAAGCAAAGCTTCGCGGACGGCTGATCGAACCGGGCGATAAAGATTATGATGAAGCCCGCAAAGTCCACAATGGGATGATCCACAAAAAGCCGCGCGCAATCGTGCGCTGCGCAGACGTCGCCGACGTCATTAACTCCGTGAACTTTGCGAGAGAAAACGGTCTGCTTGCCGCGATCCGCGGCGGTGGACACAACGCGGGAGGGTTAGGGATTTGTGACGACGGTTTAGTCATCGACTTGAGCCCGATAAAATATACGAGGGTCGATCCGACGGTGCGCACTGTCACTGTCGGCGGCGGATGCACTTGGGGCGATGTCGATCACGCGACGCATGTGTTTGGGCTTGCGACACCAAGCGGAATCATTTCCACGACCGGCGTTGGGGGATTGACCCTGGGCGGTGGGATCGGATATCTCACCCGCAAATGCGGATTGAGTATCGATAATCTCCTCTCAGCCGATGTCGTATTGGCCAATGGCAACTTTGTTAAAGCGAGCGCTGATGAGAACTCGGACTTGTTCTGGGCCCTTCGCGGCGGCGGCGGAAACTTCGGCGTCGTTACGTCGTTTACGTTCAAGCTGCACCCGATCGATATGATCTATGGCGGCCCAATGTTCTACGAGCTAAGCGAAACAGCCGGCGTGATGAAGTGGTATCGTGACTTCATTCATGCGGCTCCTGATGATTTGAATGGCTTTTTTGCCTTTCTCACCGTGCCGCCCGTTGCGCCTTTCCCGGAACATCTGCACATGAAAAAAATGTGCGGCATTGTCTGGGCATACGCGGGGCCCCAGGAGAAAGCGGAGGAGACATTCAAGCCGATCCGCGATTTCAAAAAGCCTGCTTTGGATTTTGTCGGTCCTCTGCCGCAACCGGCGTTACAAAGCATGTTCGACGCGCTTTATCCTCCAGGGTTGCAGTGGTACTGGCGCGCCGATTTCGTGAATGAGTTAAGCGACGACGCGATTAAGCAGCACATTCACTTCGGTGAAAAGCTTCCGACGATGCATTCCACCATGCATATGTATCCGATCGACGGCGCTGCATCGCGGGTTGGCAAACGCGATACTGCATGGAATTATCGCGATTCCAAATGGGCGCAGGTGATCGTCGGCGTTGATCCCGACCCGGTGAATAAAGAAAAAATCATCTCCTGGACGAAGAGTTACTACGATGCGCTTCATCCCTATTCGGCCGGCGGAGCATACGTGAACTTTTTGATGGGGGACGAAGGCGAAGAACGCGTGAAAAAAACCTACGGCGACAATTACGAACGGCTTGTCGCGATCAAAAATAAATACGATCCCGATAATTTCTTTCGAGTGAACCAAAACATTAAGCCCGCTGGTTAAAACGTCAGAACCGCTCGCTGCCTCCTGATTTTCGTTGGAAGTGCAGCTAGAAATGATTGCAAAATCGCACTGTGTTTCGCACTACTCCTGGATATCTATCCAGCGTCCAATGAATCCGCCTCTCCCCTTGGTGAAGGGGAGAGGATTGAGGTGAGGAGATGCCCAGCGTCTGCTACACCGCGAACACTCATCCCTCACCCTGCCCTCTCCCTTGCGAAGGGAGAGGCGAAAACTCGCTCAACAGCCCTCTGTTGAAAGGAGACGTGATCTCTTATGAGAGGCCGATGAGCAGCGCTCGCGCAGCTACGAAGCCCTTATTGATTTCACCTTTGAAATCACGTCTGATCGCGTGAAATTCGACCGATGACTGCTGACGAGCTAAGATCATTGCAAGCGCCGGTAAAGGCGCAGTATCGAGAGCGTTCTGAGACTGCCTTAGTCACCCTTCAGGCAGAGGGTCGAATCGGCGAAAATATCACCTGCAAGATCGAAACGGGAAAGGCGCGCGTTGAAGCCGGGCTACATCCAGCGACAGGAGGCAATGGACTGAGCGCGTGTTCGGCGGACATGTTGCTCGAAGCGCTCGTAGGTTGCGCCGGAGTCACCCTAAGTGCTGTCGCAACCGCCTTGGGTGTCCCGTTACGCAGCGCGACGATCCGCGCAGAGGGCGATCTCGATTTTCGCGGTACGCTCGGCGTCTCCAAAGAGGTACCAGTTGGGTTCAAAGACATTCGATTGCATTTCGATCTGCATACTGATGCGAACGAAGAACAGCTCGCGACATTGCTGCGTTTGGCGGAGCGTTATTGCGTTGTTTATCAGACACTGAGTCAGCCGGCCAAGATCAATGTTTCGCATCATGTAATATCGCGCTAAAATCTCCCGCGATGCCGTTATACATGGACATTCACAATCTTCCGGAGGGAACCACCGCGGAAGATGTCGCGAAGGCCCACGCGAAAGACATGAAAACGCAGCGGAAATATGGCGTCGAATACACCAAGTATTGGGTCAACGAAAAGGCAGGCAAAGTTTCCTGTCTCGTTCATGCGCCAAACGCCGAGGCAGCCGAATGTGTCCATCGCGAAGCGCACGGACTGGTGGCCGAGAAGC
>QHPC01000280.1 GCA_003218915.1 Verrucomicrobiota bacterium | reverse complement strand
AACTGCGCGGCTTGCATAACATCGAGAATTTGATGGCGACGCTCGGCGTCGGCATGGCGCGCGGATTGTCCTTCCGGGAGATGGTGCCACCGCTCTTTGCTTATGAGCCGCGGCCGCATCGCTGCGAATTCGTGCGCGAAGTCAACGGCGTTGCCTATGTGAACGATTCCAAGGCGACCAACCTCGATGCAATGGACAAAGCGTTGCGTGCGCAAAGCAAACCTGTCGTCCTGATCGCCGGCGGCAAGGACAAGGGGTTTAGCTTTGATCCGCTTCGATCGCTCGTGAAGGAGACGGTCACATCGACGATCTTGATCGGCGAAATGGCCGAGAGCATCAGTCGCTCCTGGGCTGGGGCGGTCAAAGCCGAAATCGCAACCTCGCTCGCCGACGCGGTCGAGCGCGCACATGCCAGCGCAAAACCGGGAGAAATCGTTCTTTTTTCCCCGGGCACGTCGTCCTTCGACATGTTCAAAAGCTATGTCGATCGAGGCGATCAATTTCGTGCGCTCGTGCAAGCTCTGCCTCAAACCGACCGATGAAAATCCCGCGCATCCTGAGACATAACAAACTGTGGGCGGCGACTGCGCGTCGCTCCTCGGCGGCGTCTACCGGAATGGACTTCGAAGAAATGCCGGAGCCGAACATGAAATTATCGCGAGCGCTGCTGATTGTTTTGCTTCTGCACGTAGTAGCCGTTTCGGGAATTATCGCATTTAACGCGATCAAAACCCGGGAGAGTTCGTTTGTTCCGGCATCTTCGACAAGCGCGGAACCCAAACCGTCCGCGACGGTGGATGCCGCAGTTCACACCGATGGCGCCAAGCCCCAAACTGTAGCGGCGCAAAAAGAGAACGCGCCCCGCGACGATCCGAAACCTTCACATTCGCCTTCGAAATTATCTTCAAAAGACGACCACGCGAACGCGCCCGCCATCGCCAATCGGCCTTCGCACAAGGCTGCGACGAGTCAGGAGGCTACGGCGAGCAAGCCGGTGTCTTCTGGAAAAACGTACGTCGTGAAAAAGGGCGATAATCCGGTGACGATCGCAAAAAAACTAAAGGTCCCTTACGACGATTTGATGGCGCTCAACCATATCGAGGATCCGCGCAAATTACGGATTGGCCAAAAGCTGTTAATTCCCAAGACCACAAAACCAAAAGCGACGAGCGGAAAAGCAGTGAACTCCAAAGAGAAGAAAAATGAAGTGCGCCACGCCAGGCAACAAGCGCGCTCCACATAACCATGCATCGTAAGAGCGCCTATATCCTTTTTCTCGCTGTGCTGGGGCTTCTCGTTATCGGGATTGTCATGCTCTTTAGCACGAGCGCGTTTGCGCGCGACAGTCATGGAGACGTTTATTTTTTCATCAAACGGCAGGCGATTTGGTTCGGGGTTGGGCTTGCAGTCTGCATCCTTGCGGCGCTGATGGATTATCACTTTTGGCAGCGCACCTGGTGGCTGTGGTTTGCGCTGGCGCTCGTCGCATTGTCGCTCTGCTATTTTCCGCATATCGGGATGCGCCTTAACGGATCGCGCCGCTGGATCGGCCTCGGTCCGGTAACTTTTCAGCCCTCGGAACTGGCGAAGCTGGCGGCAATCGTTTTCCTCGCGGCCTGGTTTGCCCGACGCGAAGAAGCAGGGAGCAATGTCCTCTACGGACTTATTCTGCCGCTTGCGATCATTAGCATCCCGGCGGGACTTGTTCTGGGAGAAGTCGATCTGGGAACGACAGCTCTGCTGGGAACAACCGCGTTCGTCGTCATGTTTGTTGCCGGAGCGAATCCATTATGGCTAGGGATGATATCGTTCGCCGGCCTAGGCACGCTTCTGATCGTTGCCAGCCGGATCTCCGAACGCATGGGACGGCTCGCCGCTTTTCTTCATCCGCAGAATTACAAGGACGACGCTGGCTTGCAGCAAATGCAGGCATTGATCGCCTGGGGCAGCGGCGGAATGGAAGGACTCGGCCTGGGCAATGGTCGCCAAAAAATGCTCTATCTGCCGTACGCGCACACGGATTTCATTTTTCCAATTATTGGCGAAGAGCTCGGTCTGCGGTTCAGTCTGCTCGTGATCCTTTTGTTTCTGGTCATCATTGTTTGCGGCATCATGATCGCGCTGCACGCCAAGGACCGGTTCGGTCTGCTCCTCGGCTGTGGTGTTGTTTCGCTGCTGGCTCTGCAAGCCGCAGTCAACATCGGTGTGACGACGTCGCTCCTGCCCAACAAAGGACTGCCGCTGCCGTTCATCAGTTATGGTGGTTCGAACCTGGTCGCGTGCATGTTCGGCATCGGTTTATTACTGAATATTTATCGCCAGGGCATTCTTGAGCCGCCGCACAAGAAACCCGTGGCCATGCGGGTCCGAGTAACGCCGCGTATTTAGGCCGATGAATTTAATAGATTGTATAAGTGGTATGAGTCGGAGGAAGGATCAGATCTTATGAATGCAGTGATCGCATGCGGAGGAACCGGCGGACATCTTTTTCCCGGAATCGCTGTGGCAGAAGTGCTGCGCGACCGCGGCCACGAAGTGATGCTGTTAGTTTCTGAGAAAGATATTGACGCTCTGGCGCTCTCCGGTCGCGCAAATTTTCGAGTGGAAAAATTGCCTACCGTGGGACTGCCGTCGCCATTTTCTCCGGCGTTTTTTGGTTTCCTTCGCCGTTTTTACGAAAGCCTGGCGCTTTGCCGATCCATCTATAGGACATTCAAACCTCAGGTCGTCCTGGGGATGGGCGGGTTCACTTCCACCGCGCCGGTATTAGCGGGCCGGATACGTGGCATTCCCACTTTTATTCACGAATCAAACGCCGTCCCCGGAAAAGCGAACCGTTTGACAGCGCGGATAGTGCGCACGGTCATGCTCGGCTTTAAAGAATGCGCGCCTTTTTTTCCAAAAACCAACACGGAAGTTACAGGCACTCCAGTCCGGACCGAGCTGGTTCATTTGGATCAACGGTTGGCGCGTCAAAAACTCGGTCTCCGCGAGGACGTCCCGACGCTGCTTGTCATGGGAGGCAGCCAGGGTGCGAGCGGAATTAATCAGGCGATGATTAAAGCGCTGCCGCTTTTGCGCGGGGCTCGGCTGCAAGTAATTCACCTTTCCGGCACGCGCGATGAA
>QHPC01000279.1 GCA_003218915.1 Verrucomicrobiota bacterium | reverse complement strand
ATGCTGGAGAGGTGTTGAGAAAGGTCCGGCGATACGTCAGTGAGCCCCAACTCTATCAAAGCATTTTGACGGAAGGGCTGAAGACCGCAGCACGTTACAGCATTGAGAAGGCATGCGCCTCTGAGTTACGGTTTTTCGAATCTCTCCGGCAGGGTAACTCGCCGGTTGACTCTGGTCTGTGCGCCGCTGTACCCTTGCCATCTTATTCTCCCAATGTGGCGGACGTGGAGATTTAGTCTAGCGATAGCGCTGGCGATTGGGTTTTGTGCCGGGATCAGCAAACAATCTGGAAGCGAACAAGACATTGGTCCTTTTAATTTAGGAGCACAGTGCAGGCTGTTTTCTTGCTTTTGATCCGACCTCGGCATTGGTTGAGGAACATGGAGTTTGATTTTGCGGTGGCGGAGTGCAATTATCGTGGGCTTCTGCGCAAGAACCGCGAGCAGGACGAATAAAATCATCTCACCCACATGCAGATTTTCGTTCTGGGGATGCACGGGTCCGGTACCTCCATGCTGGCTCGCTTGCTCAATATGCTGGGCGTTTACTTCGCCTCGGAAGGTGCGTCGACAGGGAGCGATCAGGAGAATTCAAATGGATTTTGGGAGCGCCGGGATGTTCGGCAGGCGAACGATCGTTTGTTGCAAGCGAGCGGAGCAGATTGGGACAGGGTAGGAAGTTTTTCCATCGAGAAGATCCCCGAAGAAGAACTCAAGCGCGTTCAGCAGACGATTTGCTCCATCGTGCTTGAACTGGACGCACATCGCCCCTGGTTCGTTAAAGACCCGAGGTTGTGTCTGCTTTTTCCAGTTTGGCGACCGTTATTGGAATTACCAGTGTGCATCCATATTTACCGGCACCCGTTGGAAGTAGCGCTCTCGCTTCGGGAGCGGAACCAATTATCGGTCCCTTTGGGCCTTGCGCTCTGGGAACGGTACACACTGGCTGCCTTTGGCGCGACTGCGGGACTGCCGCGAGTGCTCGTTTCACACGCGAAGCTGCTTGAATTTCCAGTGAAAACTCTTCGATGGCTGGCTGCCCACCTGATGGAATTGGGCGTGCGTGGGCTGCGCGAGCCCACGGAAGCGGAGATTGAGGCCTTCGTCCGTCCAGGGTTGCATCAGCATCGTCTGTCGGTGGCGTTCAGTGCCAGGCACTATCTTCGTGAGCACCATCAGAATTTGATCGAGCTGATCGACTCAGGCGCCATTTTGCAGTGCGGATCAGATGACCTTCCGACTGTCTCGGCCTACACGATGGATTTGCTGGCAGTCCACGATTCTGCCGGGCAAAAGGTGGCTCAACAGATGGAAAAACTGCGCGAAAACATTGTCGCTGTGGAAAAGACTCTTGAGGATCGGTCTTGGAGATTTGGGTGTAACATCGCCGCTCTTGAAAAGACGATTGAAAAAAAAGAGGTGCAGCTCAGGACTCTGCACACGGCAGTCGGAGCTCTTCAGAGACAGTTTCAGCAAGCCGAAGCACTGCGGGATCGATGGCAAAAAGAGTTTGCGAAGCTAAATGAGTGGTCGGAGCGCATACTACGGGATTTTGGCCGGGTACTGAGATCGAATCGTTGGCGAATAGGTAACTGGCTGAGCTTCAAGCGTGCCGGCGAACAGAGTAAGGAAGCGCACCGGTTGGCGCAGCTAGTCGCATCGCGGCCACGGCCAGCGAGCGGCGGGAGGCATCCCGCGCAAGTTCAGTCGTCGACTGCAAAGAGGAAGCCCGGCGGGACGGCCGCTTCGACAAACGAACAGCATATTACTTTTAAGGAAACAGCAAATCCAGCAAAGGCGGATGTTATTGATGTGTCACCCTACTCGATCTTGTTCCTCATGAATTTGCGAGCCGCTGGTGGCGGAGTTAATTCGATAGTGCAAGAAGCCAACGGGCTGAGAAAGCTTGGGGCTGCCGTACAGGTGGCGATTCGCCGACAGGATGAGAGCTTTTATCGGGAGCGGTTTCCCGGCGTCGCGCGTGATCTTTTTTATGTCTCTGAGAGTATAGCGGAACTGATCGGTTACGCCCGGCAGTTCGAGTTCGTGGTTGCGACTGCATTTAAAACCGTTCGCACGCTGAAAACGCTGCTGGAGCAAGCACCCGGTGTTGTTCCCTGTTATTACATTCAGGATTACGAGCCAAATTTCTGTCAACCGAGCGAGGCGAATTACCGGGAGGCTGTCGAGTCCTACACCCTTATTCCGGAGATCTGTTGCTTCGCAAAGACCCGATGGCTCTGTGAGACGGTTGCCCAGAAACATGGCGTACATGTCCACAAGGTTGAGCCGAGCCTGGACCGGGAAATCTTTTTTTCCGATGATCGTTCCAAACCCGGCACGCCTTTTGTTGTCTGTGCAATGGTGCGGCCAGTGTCCGAGTATAGATCGCCAGGGCTGACCTTTGAAATACTCAGACGAATCAAGCGCGAGTTCGGACAAAGAGTAGAGATCCGCATGTTCGGGTTGGAGCCGAACGATCCTTTTCTTAGGCGGCAGCCAGTCGACTTCGAATACAAAGTGCTTGGAATACTCGACCGGCAAGGAGTTGCGAAACTCATGCAGGAGTCTTCGCTTTTTATCGATGCCTCCACTTATCAGGCGTTCGGGCGCACTGGTCTTGAGGCAATGGCTTGCCGTTGTGCGACGATTTTACCGTCCGAAGGGGGAATCAGCGAGTATGCCGTAGACGGAGTGAACACGTTGCTGGCGGCTAAGGAAGGGCTGAAGACCGCAGCACGCTACAGCATTGAGAGAGCATGCGCTTCTGAGCTTCAATTTTTCGAGTCGCTCCGACGGAACATTGGAGCGGAACGCTCGATTCGGCGAAAAACGACCAAGGTCCAGCCGGGAGCGCCTGGGGCAGCGCGCATCACGTCACACGACGAACCGCGTGGATTCGTTACCCATCCGGAAACCTGGGTGGGACGCGGTGAACTCGGCAGAGCGCGCCCGTACCAGCCAACTATCACCAGCTTTCGTCAATTCATTAATGACCAACATCGTTATTATCACGAGTGCCCAACGAAAGGAGGTATCTTGATCGACGTTGGAATCCAAGGGCATCTCCGCCGTGAGGACGCTCTTAAGCTCTACGAGATGGCCTACTACGCGACGGGTGATATCCTGGAGTTCGGCACCAACCGCGGCCTTTCCACGTCGATCCTCGCCCGGGCAATCAGCGATTCCGGAAAGAGTGCCAAGATTGTGACCATGGAGCTGTGTCCGGAACTTGCCGGACAAGCCTCGCGCACGCTTTCACAGCTGGATTTCTCCCGCCACATAGAGTTTCTGGTCGGAGATGCAGATGCTTCGTGTCAGAAGCTGGTTGATGCCGGCAGAAAATTTGCTTTCGCATTCGTCGACCATTCTCACGCATACGGCGATGTCGTAAAAGCCTGCCACCATCTTTCCCAGCTTCTCACGCCCGGCTCGTTCTGCCTCTTTCATGATTTTAACGATCGCCGGGAAACGGTGGAATACGGCGTGTATGCAGCTGTGACTCAGACGCTCGACTGCAACCAATTCGAGTTCTGTGGCATCTACGGCTGCTGCGGCCTTTTCCGCAGGCGCTACGTCTGAGCCGGAACGAAGGTGTAGCGGCGGTCTGTCGCCAGCCGCAATCCTAGCCCCCTGCGCGTCAGGACGAGACCTTCTCGGTCGTTGATTCTATTGACTCCTGCATACGCCGTAAGAGAAAGTTGTTCCCCCGCATTACAAGTGCGGGGGCGTCAGCGGGCAATATTATTTCCTCGCTATGAAACTCATAGTCACTATTTCGTCCCACAATGAAATTTCCGCGGTCAACGGATTGTTTG
>QHPC01000278.1 GCA_003218915.1 Verrucomicrobiota bacterium | reverse complement strand
ATCACAGCGCTGCTGCAACGAATTTACCAGGAACCCGTCCAGGAAGATCTAATCGCGGCGCGTGTGCGTCAGATCAAAGACGGCGGTGTATTAGCTGCGGTTAGTTCCATTCCTCAACGCGCTGCCGAATTCGGCAAGATTGCCCAGGAAGCCGGCGCTGACGTATTCGTTGTGCAAAGCACGGTTTCAACTGTGCGACACATTTCGTCGGAGTACAAGTCGCTTGATTTGGAAAAGTTTTGCCGTGAGATGCGCATTCCTGTGATTGTCGGAAACACTGTTGGTTATGATGTGACCTTCGAGATTATGGAGTGTGGTCCGGCTGCGGTTTTAGTCGGTGTCGGGCCGGGAGCGGCCTGCACCTCACGCGGTGTGCTTGGACTTGGTGTTCCGCAGGTCACTGCGACCGTCGATTGCGCGGCAGCACGCGATGCTTACTTCAAGAAAACGTCACGCTACGTGCCAATCATCACTGATGGCGGAATGAGCCGAGGCGGGGACGTTTGCAAGGCACTCGCCTGCGGCGCGGACGCTGTCATGGTGGGCAGTGCATTTGCCAAAGCGGACGAAGCGCCTGGCCGTGGGTACCACTGGGGAATGGCCACGCCGCACGCCAATCTTCCGCGAGGGACGCGCATCAAGGTGGGCGCCACCGGCTCGCTGAAACAAATCCTGTTTGGTCCGGCAGAAGTTGACGATGGCAGCCAAAATCTGGTCGGTGCAATTACTACCTGCATGGGTAACGTTGGCGCTCGAAACATTGCCGAGTTTCAGCAAACGGAGATCATCATTGCGCCTTCTATCAAGACCGAAGGAAAGCTCTTTCAAACAGTTCAGAGCGTTGGAATGGGAACGAGCTAACGTTCTTAACCTTTCAACGCTTCACGCTTTAACCAATTCATCGCCATTATGACCGACCGTAGAGTAGTTATCACTGGCCTGGGCGTTCTCACGCCGCTCGGCAACGACGTGGAGACGTTCTGGTCTAATCTCAAGAACGGCGTCAGCGGTATTCACACAATCGACGCATTCGATACCACGGCTTACGACTGCAAAATCGGCGGGCAAGTTCGCAATTTCGACCCGAAGCTATTCTTCAAAAACCCAAAAGACGTCCGTCGAACCGATCGATTTTCGCAGCTCGCGATGGCGGCGGCAAAAATCGCGCTTGCGGACAGCGGAATTGATATTGCGAACCTGAAACAGCGCGACCGGTTCGGCGTCCTCGTCAGTAGTGGAATCGGCGGACTGAAAACTCTCCAGGATCAGCTAACAATCCTCTTGACCAAGGGACCCTCTCGGAATTCGCCATTCACGATTCCGATGTTGCTCAGCAACATGGCGAGCGGCCTTATCTCAATGGAGTTCGACCTGCACGGGCCCAATATGTGTATCGTTACCGCCTGCGCGACATCAAACAACGCCATCGGTGAATCGTGGCGCATCATTAAATTTGGCGATGCCGATATTTTTCTCGCGGGCGGCTCGGAGGCGTCCATTGTCGAGATTGGCCTCGCCGGATTTTCAGCGATGAAAGCGTTGAGCAAGCGCAATGATGAACCCGAACGGGCGTCGCGACCCTTTGACCGTGACCGCGATGGTTTCGTTGTCGGCGAAGGCGCAGGAATAGTGGTAGTCGAAGAGTTGGAGCACGCGAAGGCACGCGGCGCGAAAATTTACTGTGAAATCACCGGATACGGTCTTTCTGCCGACGCCTATCACATGACAGCCCCGCCGCCAGACGGCGAAGGCGCGGCGCGCGCCATGCAACTCGCGCTGGATCATGCGGGTCTATCACCTGATCAAGTCGACTATATCAACGCGCATGCTACCTCCACCGATATCGGCGACATTTGCGAGACACGCGCGATCAAAAAGGTGTTTGGAGACTATGCCTACAAGGTCGCGATCAGCTCTACCAAATCGATGACCGGCCATTTGTTAGGCGGCGCCGGCGGCATCGAAATGGCGGCCTGCGCGCTCGCTATCCGCGATTCGGTCATTCCACCGACGATCAATCTGGAAAATCCGGGAAAAGAATGCGACCTCGATTACACTCCCAAGGTTGCGCGCGAAAAGAAAGTGCGTGTCGCTTTAAATAACTCATTCGGTTTCGGTGGCCACAATGCCACCCTCGTTGCGACCGCGTTCGAAAAATAACGTGGTGCCCAACCGGCGGGCGCGCCACACGTGGGGCAATCGCTTTGACTATTGGTCCCTCACCGGTCACTATTTACTCGCGAAAACCGTTGGAGTTCACTTCCGACACCACGCGGGCATAGCTTAATGGTAAAGTTCCAGCCTTCCAAGCTGGCCATGCGGGTTCGATTCCCGTTGCCCGCTCATTATCGTCCGTTCAGCTTTATTTGTGTGCGGCCGCTTGCTTGCGGTTACGGAGCCACACTACGTTTTTGCGTACTACGTGGCCTCCTTTTACAAGGGCGCGCGGTCTTCCGAGTTTTGGATCGAATACGCTAACATCGGCAGGGAGTGCTGCCAGAAATCCACAAAAATTTGCTACTCCATTGTATTTGAACGCTGCCTCGCGCACGGCTTTCGGCGTGAGCTGGCGTCGGGCAGCTGCTGTTCGTGAATCGCGCTCCTGAGCAGCGGAGAGTGACGAAGTTGATTCAGAATAGGGAAAAGGAGCAGGCGCCGGCAAGGGCGATGAGTCCGAATCAGGCGGCGGCGCCGGAACCTGCCCAGGTGTTTCATACGGATAGGGACCCGGGGTTTTGATGGTCGGGATCTCCGAGTCAACTCTTTCAACAGGGAAAGCGACCAGGAACGCGAGCGCTCCAGCGATGCCAACAATTCCGATCAGCGTTACAGCACGTTGCCTTTTCATTTCGGCACAACGGCGACCTTGCACTGCTCGCATGTCGCTCCGAGCAACATTACCGTAATGCCACCATCCGGAACCCCGACACCGCGTGGGCCAAAAAGCGTCCATCCAGTGAGGTAGTGCCCGGCTGCCAGAAAGGGAATCGTTATTATTCCACTCAGATTACCGATGTACCAGACTTCGGAACCGTAGGCGTCGTAGGTCGCGAACAGGTACGTGTATAAACCACCGGTGCGAAGGTTTATCGTTCTGCCACCGCCGTTAATGGCCCGAGCGGCGGTCGGCAAGGATTTAAAACCATGGTTTGAGCGAGGGTAGACCTCGCCATTAGCGACGTCGATCGCGCCAAGAGCCATGCCAATCAAGTGACTCACGTAGGTTGCCTTGTTTTGATTATCTGTTTTTCTTTGTATGCCCGGCCAGAGAAAGCCCAGCTCGTGGGAGTCCCCGACACCAAGGGCAACGGCCTTCGCGTCGTGACTCGGCGCAAGCATCGCTCCGCAAAAAGCCATGCAGAGCAGCAAGAATTTGTCTCTGGAAACTGCGTTTGATTGCATGGCGCGGCGTAAAAAAGTGTAATCATGCAAAATGCCGCAAATGCCGTGCCAACAGAAAGCACTTTTCTCTACTACGATCATAACCATATTATTTACAGGACATTATGATCGAAGCAATTTCGAGAGATTGTGACTCCATCGGGGACGATGTTGTAAAGTGGTTCAGACGATTATGTGGCGGCTCAGCGAAACGCAGCGTAACGCACTTAACTCAAAGAGTTTACGCGATGAGTTTGTCGGGTAAGAATTTCCGACGATTCAATCTTTAGATTCCGTTGTTCGCTCTTGGTCTAGTGCAATTAGCTCGCGGTTCCGCCAGGCGAAGCCAAGAGCCGAATAAATCGTCAGCGCTACGGTAACCCACACTAGTACCGGCCCGGCTTCGGTCCAGGCGCGCACCCACCATGTCGATTTCTCACTGACGTATCGCAGTTCCGCCATCGAAAGGAGCACCAGAAAGAAAATGATCGTAATGATCTGCCACGAAGTTTTCTGTTTCCCCAGCCGTTCTGCCGGCAGAATCTGGCCCTTGGCACTGGCCATCAGGCGAAATCCCGTAATTAGAAAATCTCGCGCGACGACAGTCGTGGCAGCCCACGCCGGCACAGCTTTAAGAGGAACCAACGAAATAAAAGCGGCAGCCATCATGATTTTATCCACTAACGGGTCCATCAATTTGCCAAAGTTCGTGATCACCCCGTACCGCCGGGCAATCTCACCATCTATGAAATCCGTCAGGCCCGCGATGAGAAAGATGACCAGCGCCGTGGTGCGCGCATAATGCCAGGAGGAATTGAGCGTCACGACAAAAAACACGGTTAGCGCCAGCCGGCTTAAGGTGATGCGGTTCGCCCAGTTCATACTGTAGCGCCCTCGCTGCTTGCCACGCCGGAGCGCCGCGAAGGCGGGCGCGACGCGCGGCGCAAGGCATTGCTTCTAAATCGGGGCCGTTTCCAAATCGGAACTTTTTTCTTCAACTCTTCCACGATCCATCGACTCGCTTGAAACGCTGCTTCGCGATGTCCACTGCACGCTCGCGTAAAGAGAGACGGTTCCCCGACAGCGACAAACCCAATCCGGTGATGAATGATTACGGATCCCAGCCCAAATTCGATCGCGGCCTGTTGGGCAATTTGCTTCAGCTGATGTTCGGCCATTTCGCGGTGCGCTTCGTAATCGATTCCCTCAATTTCGCGCCCATCCTCGGAGCCACGCACAATGCCCTGAAAATCAACTCTCGCGCCCGCGGCGAGATCGACTCGGTTCTCTGGCACATTGAGTTGCGCTTCTGTCAGTAAAACTTCGCAAACCGGATTTGCCATAAGGTTCAAATGCTCGCTACAGTGAGTCGCCCCCTTGTTTCAAGCTGTTGGAAAAAGAAGATACTAAAATGAATACGAATCAATGTGATATTGGGCTGATCGGCTTGGCCGTGATGGGCGAGAATCTCGCCCTGAATCTCGAATCGAAGGGTTTTTCTGTCGCGGTGTTTAACCGTACCACCGAAGTGACGGATAAATTTGCTGCCGGCAGGGCGAAAGGAAAAAATATTCGGCCGACACGCACAATTGAGGAATTTGTCGCGGCGCTAAAGAAACCGCACATAGCGATGATGATGATCAAGGCCGGCAAGCCGGTGGACATTGTTATCGGCGAAGTCGCACCGTTACTCGAGCGGGGCGACGTGCTGATCGACGGAGGGAATTCTCTTTTCACAGACACAGCGCGACGCGGCAAGGAATTAGAGGAGAAAGGAATTCATTTTGTCGGCATGGGCGTCTCCGGAGGGGAAGAAGGCGCGCTCAAAGGTCCTTCGCTCATGCCCGGCGGTTCGCGAGAGTCATGGGAGATCATCGCACCGATTTTCCGAAAGATCGCTGCGCAGGTAGATGGCGAGCCGTGCTGTCGTTACATGGGCCCGAATGGCGCCGGTCATTACGTCAAGATGGTCCACAACGGCATCGAGTACGGCGACATTCAATTGATCTGCGAAGCGTATGCAATCATGAAAGACGTTCTGGAGATGCAAGCTCCGGAGCTCGCAGACGTCTTTGCAGAATGGAACAAAGGCGAGCTTGATAGCTATCTGATTGAAATCACGTCCCAGATTCTTAGAAAGATCGACCCTGATACCGGCAGGCCGCTGGTCGATATGATTCTCGACAAAGCCGGACAAAAAGGAACCGGCATCTGGACGCTTCAAGCGGCTATCAAACAATCTGTCGTTATTTCTACAATTAATGCAGCGGTCGAAGCGCGCGTTATCTCTGCGCAGAAAGAAGAGCGCGTGGCCGCGTCCAAAATTCTGCCACAGCCGAGAGTTCGAAAATTCAAAGGCAACCGGTCCCGATTCGTCGATGCAGTACGTGACGCTCTTTACGCATCGAAAATTGTTTCTTACACGCAGGGAATGGAACTTTTGCGCTCTGGAAGCACTGATTACCAATGGAATCTTAACCTCAGTGACATCGCGACCATCTGGCGTGGTGGCTGCATTATCCGCGCAAAATTCTTGAACAGAATCGTCGAAGCGTACAAGCGGGACGCGAATCTCCACAATCTTATGCTCTACAAATATTTTACGAGAGCTATCAAAAGAGCACAGCGCAACTGGCGCGTCGCGGTATCAGCAGCCATTAAGCAGGGCGTTGCCGTGCCGGCATTTTCCGCGTCGCTCGCTTACTTCGATAGTTATCGCTCCGCTCGGTTACCGGCAAACCTCTTGCAGGCACAACGCGATTTCTTCGGTGCCCACACTTACGAGCGAGTCGATAAACCCGGTGTGTTCCACACGGAATGGATCGACT
>QHPC01000277.1 GCA_003218915.1 Verrucomicrobiota bacterium | reverse complement strand
AGACATTGTCGTCGACGGGGTCGGTGGTGAAGTCTTGAGCGAGGCGCTCGGAGTACTCGCATTGGGAGGAAGCCTCACAACACTGGGGTATTCCGCAAGCCGCAAGACAACGATTGACGTAACAAATCTCATCGTGCCACAGGCCAGCATCCGAGGTCTCAACATGTTCGCTCAGCCGCAGGCGGCCATTACTGACGCATGGAACGTTATTGTCTCTCTGCTTAAAACCGGTGCGATCAAACCGATCGTGGCTAAGACCTTCCCTCTGGCTGAAGCGGCTGATGCTCTGCGTTACTTAGTTGAAGGCCGTCCCTTCGGCAGGGTCGTCCTAACAATCTGAAGAGCGTACGATCATAAGATAAGCTCCGAGCAGAAAAGGAGACGAAACATGAAAGAAAAACAGATTAAGCTTCCAAGTCCGGATCATCCGATTTCCATCCAGCGGAATCCAGCTCGCGTGGTCGTGTCCGTTGGAGGCCATGTAATTGCCGATACCCGCAATGCGCTAACGCTTCGCGAAGCCGATTATCCGCCCGTTCAATACATTCCCCGTGAAGATGTCGATCTTTCTCAATTGGAACGAACTGAGCACGCCACCTACTGCCCATATAAAGGCGATTGCAGTTACTACAGCATTCCTGCTGGAGGGAAGAAGTCAGTCAACGCCGTGTGGTCGTACGAAGATCCGTTTCCTGCTGTTGCGCAGATCAGAGAACATGTCGCGTTCTATCCCGATCGCGTCGATGAGATAGCAGAGCAACACGGAAAGTGACGACTCATCCACCGACTATGAAAATTCAATGAACCCAACCGAACAAGAAAAAAATAAAGCACTGGTGCTCGAAGCGTTCGACACGTTGTTTAACAAGCGTGACTATGAAGCAGCTGAGCGGTACTGGTCTCCAAACTACATTCAGCACAGCGCTCACATCGAACCGGGTCGCGATGGACTGTTCAACTTGATCCGCAACGCACCCGACAGTCTGCGTTACGAACATCAGCTCATCGTCGCAGAGGGCGACTATGTCATCGTACACGGACGCTTCTCGGGAATCGGCCGGCCTGTTGCCTGGATCGCCGCGGACATTGTCAGGATCGAGAACGGCCGCCTTGCCGAACACTGGGACGTCTTGCAAGACGAAGCGACAAAAGCCGAATCGAAGAGCGGCCTGCCGATGTTTGGCGACCGCTTCACGGCCTGAACAAGCGTTCATCCGATCAGCGAGATTTATAGCGGCGGCGCGGTCGGAGTTGGGGTGGGCGAGACAAATGGTAGCGGCGAGGGAGATTGCCCCGCCGTCGAGAAATTTGCCCCGAAGAGGTTGTTGTTAGGTGATGGGGTCGGCACTGTGATGGATTGGGGCAGAATGGTAGTGACGCTGGCAGGCGTGGCAGCGGCGGCGGCCGTGTGTGCTCCGGCGTTCGTGTTCGACGTCGTATTCGTGCCAGTCCGGGCATTTGTCCCAGTCTGTGTAGCCGCTGTCGAGTTGCCGCTTGAGCTACCAAGCCCCCTAGCGATGCCGCCGGTGATCCCACCGGTTTGATTACTGATCCCGGTCTGCGCACCAGCGTTTATCCCGGTGTGTGCTCCGAAATTCGTGTTCGCCCCGGTATTCATACCACTCAGAGCATTTATCCCAGTTTGTGCGGCGCTGGTGGAGTTGCCGCTCGAGCCACTAAGTCCCGCAGCGACGCCGCCGGTGATCCCACCGGCTTGATTGCTGATCCCGATCTGCGCACCAGCGTTTATCCCAATGTGTGCTCCGGCATTCGTGTTCGGCCGGGTAATCATACTACTCGGGGAATTTGTCCCAAGTTGGACGGGGTTGGTGGAGTTGCCGCTCAAGCCGCTGTGTCCCGCGGGTGCGCGCGTGGTGATACCGGTTTGATTGCTTCCGCTCGTTCCGATTCGAGGCGTTTGCGCCAGACTCAATGGTAGTGTCCCAATGCAGACCGCAATCAATCCAAATTTAATCGATGTAATCTGAGTCATATTATTTTTCCTCCGTCCCACGTCGTCCTTTGTTTGAGCGACGTATCTTTCATCGCCTAAAATATTCGGCTCGAGCAGATCCCCGCCATTGCGCACGCGCGGGATTTTTCAGCGCCACGCCCGAGGTGATCGGTGCTCCCTCGTTCGAGCTAGGATGGAGCGGACCCCGTGGGCACTCGACGGACGACACCTTCGTATAACAAGGCACCGCAGCGGCCTCACCTATTCCGCTGTCCGCTCGCGAATGATGCACGTCCGCACTGGCGTCACTGCGGAGACAGTTTCAGCAATTCGGTGCGATATTTGGGCGCGAGCCCTTGCGCTTTCTTAATGAACTCTGCCTTCGCACGCTCGTCGAGTTTGGGCGGCGTCGTTCGGGTAGCTATAGAAACACCAACCTGGGCAAAGAACTCCTCTTGTCCGGCCGGCGCACAGATGCAGAGCAGCCGGACAGTTTGTTTCGAAGCGTTAGTGAAAGAGTGCGGCGCATTGGCGGGAATGTTTACGGTTTCACCGGAGCGCACGACCGACTTCTTACCGCGGAAGGTGGCTTCGATCTCGCCTTCAAGGATGGTGAAGGATTCCTCAAAGTCGTGGCGGTGCGGACCTGGGCCGCCGCCCGGCGGAACCAGCATATCGATCAGGCAATAGCGGCCATTGGTGTCGTTGCCCGACAGCAGGATTGTATAGGTATCTCCGACCAAACCAATGTGAGGCAACTTCTCGTCCTCGTTAGGCCGCGCGATCGCCAACTCTCGCTGGGGATCGTCGGGCGGAATCGGCGAGATAGGCTGGGCGGTTATTGCGTGCTTGTTCATAAGTTGCTTCGTTTCTGGTTACTTGTCGCAGGCCTTTCATCTGGCAATTCGTATTTTACTTGCAAGTTTCGGCCGCGTGTTTGCCCAATTTTTTCAGAAGCCGCAGCAAGGTCAGCCGTTCGTTTTTTGAAAGGACGCCGGCCACATTTTCCATCGCGGCTGCGTGCTCGCCAAACCCCCGGGTAATCAGCGCCCTTCCTTTGGGTGTCAGTTCAACCCGGCGTACTCGGCGGTCGTCCGGGTGATCCTTGCGTAAAACCAGCCCTTTTTTCACCAGGCGATCTACGGCCACGCTGATGGATCCGGGAGTGA
>QHPC01000276.1 GCA_003218915.1 Verrucomicrobiota bacterium | reverse complement strand
CGATCAACTCAAATATGCGCTCGCGACTTACACTCAGAGCGGAGGCAAAGGCAGCCCAAGCATCGATACGGCGGCAGCAATCGCGGTCATGCTCGAGAAGCACGAGATCGCGTGCGGAATGATGCACGGTTTCGATTTGTCGAAATGGCATCACGGCACGCCGGCCGAGAAGATGTCGCTGCTTCCGGGAGCACAAGAACACATCCTTGAGCAAGAGAACGGAAAGGAGCGCTTCGTCCAAGTAGTGACTGAGCTATCGCAAGCTTTCGCCCTTTGCGCCGGAACAGAAGAAGCCATTAAGATTCGCGATGACATCGGCTTCTTCCAAGCCGCCAAAGCTGCGTTGGCGAAGCAGCGCGGCGAACGTAAGTCGAGCGAAGACCTCGATCATGCCGTCAGACAATTAGTAGCAAAGGCGATCCCACCTGAAGGTGAGATCATAGATGTCTTCGAAGCTGCCGGCCTGAAGCAACCCGACCTCAGCATTCTCTCCGATCAATTTCTCGCCGAGGTTCGTGCACTCAAATACAAGAACGTCGCCGCCGAGTTACTTGCGAAGTTGTTAGGTGACGAAATCAAAGTCCGTTCGAAACGGAATCTAGTTCAAAGCCGTGAGTTCTCCGAGATGCTCAAGAAAACGCTGAACGCTTATCACAATCGCGCGATTGCGACGCAGGAAGTCATCGAAGAGCTAATCAAGCTCGCCAAGCAGTTGAGTGAAGCCGACAAGCGCGGCGTCGATCTCGGATTAAACGACGACGAAGTCGCGTTCTATGACGCGCTCGCTGCGAACGACAGTGCAGTGAAAGTCATGGGCAAAGCCGAACTTAAAGTCATCGCCACAGAGCTAGTCACCCAAGTCCGCAAAAGCGTCACTATCGATTGGACGCTGCGCGAAAGTGCCCGAGCAAAAATAAAAGTGCTCGTGAAGCGGATCCTGCGAAAGCACGGTTATCCACCGGACTTACAGGACGAAGCGACTAAACTTGTCCTGCAACAAGCAGAGCTTCTTTGCGCCGAATGGGCTGCATAATATCGTAACCACCGTATGACTGAAACTAACGAGATCGAATTTGAGCAACCGCTTGAAGAAGATGTTGAGCAAATCACGGTCGCCCCTAGTAAGCGGAAGCTTTACACGGAGCAAGGCGACCCAGAAATAGAATCACTGCTCGGAAAATATAAGCGTGGCAAGCTTCTTATCCAACCAGACTTTCAGCGCCAATTTGTCTGGGACGGAACCAAAGCCAGCAGGCTAATCGAGTCAGTACTTTTGGAAATACCGTTGCCGGTGATTTACATATCCGAGGAAAAAGACGGGCAACAGCACGTTATCGACGGTCAACAACGCTTAACTTCCTTTTTCTCGTTTATTGACGGCTTCTTTCCAGATAAAAAGGAGTTTCGCTTGTCAGGACTCAAGGTGTTCACCGAACTCAACGGCAAGCGCTTTGCCGAGCTGGATGATGTGCAACAAGATAAAATCCGATATTACAAGGTCAGAACGATCACCTTTCGGCAAGAATCCGAGACCGATCTGAAATTCGAGGTGTTTGAACGCCTTAATACGGGATCGGTTTCGCTTAATGATCAAGAGCTCCGCAATTGTATTTATCGGGGTCCATTCAATGATCTGCTGCGAAAGCTGTCAAAGCACGAGGACTTCGTGTACTTGCTCGGGTTAAAGCAGCCCGACAAACGTATGAAGGATGTGGAGTTGGTTTTGCGCTTCGCGGCATTCCATCACGGAACGTACTTGAATTACAAACCGCCGATGCGGAATTTTCTGAACCGCGAAGCTGAGAAGTACCAGTTTATTTCAAACGGGGACGCCGCAGCTTTACGCGAAGCGTTTAAGAACGCGTGTGCGATTATTCGCTCACTGCTCGATCGGCATGCGTTTAAGCGTTTTTATAAGGGCACCGAGCGGAACCCGAACGGTTATTGGGAACTGAAAAAATTCAATGCCTCTCTATATGATATTCTGATCTTTTCCTTTGGGCGGGAGGATAAGAATCGTGTCTATCAGAATCTTGATGGTATTAGAGAAGCCTTGATTCACCTCATGACAGATGACCAGGAATTCATCGACTCCATAGAATTGTCGACGAGCTCCGTCCAGGCGATCACAAAACGCTTCGACAAATGGCGAGTAGCACTCGAGTCGGTAATCGGAATCGCGGGGAAAGAACCTCGCTGTTTCTCGTTCGAGTTAAAGAGTGCGTTGTTCAACACAAATCCGCAATGCGCGATCTGTTTACAGCAAATACAGAGTGTGGATGACGCCGCTGTTGATCACATCAAACAGTACTGGACGGGTGGTAAGACGATCCCAGAGAATGCACGGCTAGCACATCGGTACTGTAACAGCGCGCGCCCGCGAAACGACTGAATGCGCAGGTATTCAAATCCGATCAGATTGGAGCACGGGAGATTCTTCGTGAAGCCCGGCGTTGACATTCGATTGCCTTGATCAACGACGCCTCAGATGAAGCGGGCGCGATCCGAAAACTATTACGTTTCCCGCGCTTTCATCGCGCGCAAATATGGACTCCGATAGTGCTGCCAGAGGTTGCGCACGAATCGCTCCGGCTCGTTCTCCGGATTGATGTCTTTCGAATCCACTCCGATTGGCGCGCTCGCGATTCGGGAATCCAAATGGGGAATCCAAATGGGGGTCAGTCAACAAATCTTGACAGGTTAGCAGCCGCTGTCAGCTCTGGCGCGGGAAATGGGGTCGTATCTAAACTCCGAAATTCTTGACTCATTCGCTCCCGCTGCGTTCGACCGTTACCTCACGGCTTTACCGGCCATGTCGCCGTTCCCTACGGCTCCATTCGTCGTGGAATGCTTTGAGATCGAATTTGTGAAACTCGTTCGCTGCCCAACGCTCACTCGCTCCTACCCTCGTCGCTTTACCTTGATCACTCGCACCGCCTGGTGCTTGCGCCAGCTACCCTAGCTGCGTTGCCGTCTACCCGCGCGGTTCCCAATCGCGACGTGTTCTATGTCGATCCATGACAAACGGCAATACGGGACCAAACAGTGATGCAATTACGAATTTTATATAGAGACTGCTGCATCTTTTCCTCTGACACATTTCCGATTTGCCGCGGCCCAGAATAAGCGGAAAAGATGAAAGGGTTAGTCAGAGCAGTCGGATTCATGTTGCTCTTGGCGTGCCAATTGTTTGCCAATGAACAGTCAACTTTGGCACGCATCACCGTTTACTGGCACGGGGAAGGTTCAGGCGAGCACGCAGCTTGGAATGGTACACGACT
>QHPC01000036.1 GCA_003218915.1 Verrucomicrobiota bacterium | reverse complement strand
GAATCGTGTCGCCATCGCCGAGGATGAGGCTGTCGGTCACGTAGACCGGACCGTTGATCTGCAGGGCGTCGCCGGAACCGACAACGGTGACATGGCTGACGATGTTCCGTTCGCCCATCAGCAGGAGCCCCTCGGCCTGCCCACGCGCCGTGTTTTTGATCGAAAGATTGATCAGGTGGATCCCGCTGGAGTTGTCGCCCATAAACGCCGCACGGCGGGAGGGGAAAGTCCCCGGCCATTCGTTGGTGCTGATGTTCGATGGGTGGGGATTGAAAACCTCGTTGTTTGTGTAATACACGACGACCCTCTCGCGATCTTCACCGAGGAACGTCACGTTCGTCTTGTTGCGGAAATAGACGATCTCCTCATACATGCCGTTCCGGATGAAGATCGTCACGGGTCTGGAGTCTCTGTCGGGAACGAAATCGATGGCGCCCTGCACGGTATTGAAATCGCCAGCGCCGTCGCCCGACACCACGAGTCTTGCGGAATTCGCGGGCGGCGGCGCTCTTTTCGTCGAGAACGTCCAGCCCTGTTTCCCGCTGACGCCGGTGAAGCCCCCGTCGGCGAGGGTTAACACTCCTGGATCAACTTGCACGTAGTACGTCTTGTTGTATTCCAGAAGACTGTTGTGCGCATAGATGGTCGCGACGTTGTCGTGGACGATCACCGGATAGAAGTGAAAGCCATCGGTGAAACCGCCGATGATCGTCAGTTGGAAGTCGCGAGACGTGGGGACTGCAGCGCCTGACGGAGTTCCCGCGAGGGTGTTGGCGTTGGTGAATCGACCGGAGACATATTCGTAAGGCGCCGGTGTGTATGGCGCTGGTGCGCCTGCCGCTCCAGCGGCGGGGCCGGGTGGGATGCTCAAGTCGAGCGTGTCGACCAACCTGTCGTTCGCCGCGTCATAGATGCGGATTTGTCCGGATTTCCCCAGCGTCGGGGGGCTGGGAAATGTAAGAACAAGACGTGTGTCGGGATTCACGCCTCTGGCCTTGTCCGCTGGAAACCGCTTAACCGATGCCGGCTGGGCGGAAGCCGTCATGGTGAGCAAGACAACACATCCCGCCAATAGTGCTCGCGCCTGACGCACCTCCGGCCAGATCGCCATAAAGGTTAGTTCCCTGGCATTTCCAAGCCTACTTATTGCCCATTGCGTTTATGCCAGCCTGACAGAATTTCTCATCATTTGCGGGAAGCGACCCACCGCAACCCATCGCAGCGACAACTTTCCCATCCTTGAGAATTGGCAGACCACCTTGCCCAATAGTGATTTCCCATGCACCGGCTGGAGGGCTTGTGATTGTCACCGGGATCGGTTTGCCTGCGGCGATCGCGTCCTGGGCTTCTTTGGTGGGCACTCCCAGGAGGAGTGCGGCGCGAGCTTTACCCTGCGAACTGGTCACCGCTCTAGCCGAAGCTCCGTCCATACGCTCGAAATAAACCAGATCGCCATTGCCATCCACCACTGCGATTGCCACTTGCGCATTGGCCGCGATTGCGGCTGCTTCGGCCGCGGCGACCATTTTCTTCGCCGTCGCGGCGTCAACGCCCGGAGGTCTTGGCGGGGCCGCCGCTTGACCGCGTCCCTGACCCTGGCCGCCTTGGGGCGCCCGCGCTGCAGCGCCCGGTAATCCAAAAACAATCACGATCACTATTGAGAGGACTGGGACAAGCTTCCGCATCATGTGCTCCTTTTTAGAAATGTGCGCTCCAGCCTACTTGCGACTGTCGCATCAGTCAAATTTGAGCGGCCGGTCAGATGGCTTAGTTGCTTGCATTGCGCCTTCTTAGCGAGTACGTGACACGAGAGTTGCGCCAGAGCCGGGATCAAGGCCGTTAGCGGCAAAGCGCTCGTCAATCGCGTCGAGAATAGATCGTCGAAGGTCGTCGCGAAACGGTGCGAGGTTTTCGTCGTGCAGGTAGTGATCGACCGTCCGAGGCAGGCGACGCCTCCATGCCTGGGCAGCCTGCCGCGCTCCTTCGGCTGAAGATCCTTCGTGAACTAGGATCTTCCGGACTTCATTCTCAAAAAAAGCCACGTGGCCCTCTTCATCATTCAAAATCGAAGACAGATCCGGCCGAAGTACTACTAAGAGCCTTGCGAACTGCAGTCCCAAGGCTTCGTACCCGTAGAGGTGCACGGCCAACACCCACCACTGACTGGGCACGCGAGGGAGCGCCGCCTTGCCTCGCGAAATAATTTTCAACAGCTGTTCAAATTGCTGGAGGTGCCGGCGCTCTTCTTCTTCATGACGGCGTAGAAACCGGAGCACGCCCGGAGGAACGTCTTGTGTCTGAGCAGAACGGACGAACCACAGGACCATCGCCTCCGCCTTGAGGAATTGTTCCAACAAAGCCCGCTCGCAAGTGTGAGGAAGTTGTCGCGTCATGCTGGTAGCGTTATCAGAATAGCTGAAAAAACCGCGTCGCGTATTCTGATTTCCACGTGGTACGTTAAACGCTCCCTGATATTTTCGGAACGTCTGATTCGTACGGCTACTCGATATATGCTAGGGGAGAGTGACACCCTGTGGATTGAAAAACAGAACGTACTTGCCTTATACTCATTTATTCAGTAATGTGAATAAATGCGAAAGGGCGACTATCTCGGAAACTTTGAGCTCATGCTGTTGCTGGCACTTCTGCGTTTGGGCGAGGATGCTTATGGAGTGACGATCGCCCAGGAGCTAGAAGAACAGACAGGGCGCGAAGTCGTCGTCGCGAGTGTCTACGCAACATTGGCGCGTCTTCAGGAACGCGGCCTGGTTACTTCAAGTCTGGGCGACTCCACTCCCGAACGTGGCGGCCGGGCAAAACGCTATTTTCGCATTACTACGGCTGGAATACGTGAGGTCCGCGATGCCCGGCGATCCCTGATGAACTTGTGGAAAGGTTTGCCAGAACTAAAAGGAGAGAGAGCATGAGGTCGAAACAACCTCCCCGGATTGCAACGTGGATGTTGAAACATTTTGGGTCCGGCCCCAACAATGAAGCGGTCCTCGGCGATCTTGCCGAACAGTACCTGCGGAAAGACAGCGCGATGTGGTACTGGCGCCAGGCAATGAAAGCCATTCCGGTAAGCTTCTTCAGGGAAATTCGAGGACACAAGCGGGTCGCCGCCAGTGCGCTTCTGACAGGTTGGGTCATGTGGATTCTTGGCGGCCTATTGATCTTCCCTCTCGCCTTCCTGGGGACCAACCTGGGCTACGACTTTGAACCGCGCCATCCAATCGGCACTGCGTGGAGCTTCATGTGGATG
>QHPC01000035.1 GCA_003218915.1 Verrucomicrobiota bacterium | reverse complement strand
CAGCAACAGTGTCCGGCACTTCGGTTGGGGGCGGTTCCGGGGCTGCGCTCTTTGGAAGGGGCGCCGCTTTTGAGGGAGCTGCCGGCGTTTCCAGCGACGCCCGGATGCGTGAAATGGGAGGCAAAACGACTCGCTTCGGTCTTACCTCGCCGTCTTCGGCCTTCTTACTGGGTTTCTTTCGATCGATGAGCGAAACGCTCTCTGCTTCGCGAGTCGAAGGTCGAGACGTTTCCGCCGCGGACTTTGAGAGCGGAGGGGTGCCCGGCTTGGCCGCCGGCGTAACATCCTCCTTTATTTTTTGCTTTGGAAGTTTTGCCTTGGCTAGGGCTGCTGGCTTGCGAGCAGCAGCAGTCCCGCGCGCGGCAGGTTTGCGCGTTGTAGTTTTGCTGCTCGTCTTCGTTGCCATTGTTGTTTAGTTAAAATTTTGCTCATGGCCCGAGCTTCCCTAAACCAGAGCCATGTTATTGTACGAGTTCTTGCCGATGGACGGCCTCGTAAATCTCGCGCGCCTTTGTTTCGTCGACTGCGAGAATATCCACTAAATCCTGCACATCCGCATCGCGCAATCCTTCCAGGTTCGTAAAGCCGGATTTTACCAGGGCAAGTGCCTGCTCTTCTGTAACGGGCAGAGCACCGGCAAGGGTCTGCGCTGCTTGCGCCACTTTCTGTTCCACCACGGTCGTTGCCGACGTGTCCTTGCCGATATTGATCTCCCAGCCAGTCAATCGGGAAGTCAACCGCGCGTTCTGTCCCTTCTTCCCGATCGCGAGCGAAAGCTGATCTTCATCAACGGAAATCTGCGCACTTTTCTTCTCCGTATCGAAAACGAGATTCTTCACTTTTGCCGGTTTGAGCGCTTCCAGAACGTATTCCTTTGGATCGGAGCTCCAGCGAATGATATCGACCTTCTCGTTGTTCAGCTCGCGTACGATGTTTTTCACGCGCGAGCCGCGCATGCCGACACACGCGCCCACCGGGTCCACTTTTTCGTTTGCGCTCCAGACTGCGATCTTGGTGCGATAGCCCGCTTCTCGCGCGATGCCGCGAATCTCCACCGTACCGTCCGCGATTTCGCTTACCTCCAACTCGAAAAGCCTGCGTACAAAATTGGGATGGCTGCGCGATACAATGATCTCGGGGCCGCGAATTCCATTTTCCACTGCGACGACGTACGCACGGAGGCGATCCCCCACGTTGTAATCTTCTACCACCACTCTCTCGCGCTGCGGCATGATGGCCTCAAATTTTCCAAGATCGAGAATGACATCCGAACGGTCGAAGCGCCGCACCGTTCCGCTGACGATTTCGCCGGCGCGGTCTTTGAACTCCTCATAGATCATTTCTTTCTCAACCTGGCGAATCCGTTGCATCATGGCTTGTTTTGCTGTCTGCGCCGCGATCCGCCCAAAATTCTTCGGCGTTACTTCCACTTCGATTGTGTCGCCGGCGTTTGCATCCGGTTTAATTTTGCGCGCTTTCGACAGTTCGATCTCATCCTGCGGATTGGCGACTTGGTCCACGACCACGAGGTTTGCCAGCGCCCGGATTTCTCCAGTCTTCGGATTGATGTCGATCCTCAGCTCGCGTGAAGCGCTCACGCTTTTTTTCGAGGCTGAGAGCAAGGCGTTCGACACCGCTTCGAGCAGGATTTCGCGTTTAATCCCGCGTTCCCGCTCCAGGTAATCGAGCATCGCAATAAATTCTGCGTTCATAAAACATGTAGCCCGCAGACTAAAAAGAGTGGGACGCCAGCTCCCACTCTGATCAGCGCGCGGACTCGACACTTAGGTTACCGTCTTGAGGCCTTCTCGTCAAGATACCCGTTGGTTAGATTTGACGTTCAACGCCCAATATCGAACGTGCAGCACCCAATGAATTCGCGCCTTGCAGCTGTTCTTGTCGTCCTTCTCGTGTGGGCGGTGATTTATTTACCGGCACTTGGTTCGATTGCAATCAAAGGAGAAGAAGGCCGACGAATCTTGCCGGCGATAGGGATGCTCCAGACGGGTAACTACATTGTCCCGGAAGTTGGAGGAAATCCATATTTTCGAAAACCGCCCCTCGTGAACTGGCTGGTAGCAGCATCCTTCCGAATTTTTGGAGTGCGCAACGAATGGACGGCACGTCTGCCATCGGCAGTTGTCGTGCTCGCGGTGGCCGTCGCATTTGTCACTGTGGCCCGTGCCAGTCTGGGCCCAGGAGGATCGATCATCGCGGCTCTCATTTGGATGACAAACATCGGGATGATGGAAAAAGGCCGGTTAATTGAAATCGAAGCGCTGTATGTCTCTCTTTGTGGACTTGCGATCATTTTTGATCGTGTTTGCCGTGGTTTGGCATATGAAAGAGTGGCGGCTTCTTATTCACCCTGCGCATTTCGCAGGGTTAGCAATCATGCTGGGGATTTTCGCGGCGTGGGCTATTCCGTTCTTGTACAGCACGACGACACACGTAGCGGCAGTGAAGTGGTCTAATCAGTTCACAGGCCGGCTCCAAGGCATCGATTTCAAGTTGGTTAGTTGGCTTCAAAATATCCCGCGCGGTCTTATCTATTTTTTGCCTTGGGTTCTTTTGTTCCCTTTCGTCAGGTTTTCAAAGTTTCACGATTATGCTGAGCAACGGCTGGCGCGCGGTCTCGCCTGGGGAATAGCCGTACCGTTTCTCGTTCTAAACTTCGTTCCCGGTGCCTTACCTCGATATAGCATGCCTGTGATAGCACCAGCTTCATGGTTGCTGGCGATGGGCTGTGCCGGACCTGCATTGCAGTGGCCTTGGGAAAAAGGCACGCGGGACGACCAAACATGGGCAAAAATAGTTGCGCTTTTCGTAGGAGTTGGACTCATAGTTGGAGGGATTGGCTATCCAGTCACGGCGGTCGTCTTGAGGAACAGGCAACAAGTGAAGAAGGCTGCCGCCGAAATTAATTCCGTGGTTCCTCCGAATGAGACGCTGTATGCGGTGGACCCAGAGTATCAGCCGGTATTTTTTTATGTGAAGGCGCCGCTGGAGTACGTGAGTTCCGTCCAGGAACTTCCGGCCGATGCGCGTTTTTTTCTTGTTCAAACCGATAAAGAAACGGAAGCGACGAACACATCACGATGGGCGTCGGCCCGTGCGCATCTGCGTGCTCGTGTGCGTGATTATCGCAAACGCGAACTGCTCCTTTTCGAAGTTGGCCCTTAAATGAACGTTGACAGGCTGACAGATTGGAATTGGTTAGCATGCTAACCAATTTAATCTGCGTCACATGTCCGATGACGAAACATTTGGGCCACTGCTCCACGGGACTGCTCGTGCGTGGCGACTAAAGTTGGACGAAAGGCTGAAGCCAATGGGTCTGAGCCAGGCCAGGTGGCGCACCCTGTTGCATCTCTCGCTGGCGGGAGATGCGCTTACTCAGGCTGAGATTGCCGCTCGGCTGGGCGTGGAAGAGCCTACCGTTGTGACCTTGCTGCACCGACTGGAAGAAGAAGGCTGGATCGTCCGCAAGGGTTCACCACACGATCGCCGCTGCAAGATGGTGCTGCTCGGTCGACGGGCGCAGGATGTGATTGCTCAAATCAGCGCTGAAGCCGAAAAACTTCGCCATGAATTACTGGAAAATATTTCGGTAGCAGACCTGCGTACTTGCATGCGCGTGCTCACGCAGATTTACGAAAAAGCGGAGAAGAAAAACGGAAGTGGCGCGCCGGCGAAATTCCGATCCGCGATAACGTCTATTGTAAGAAAATGAACATCGTCCAAGAGGAAGAGCGTCGCGTCGCGGTCAAAGTGCCGAGAGTAGCGAAACGTCGGCGGACGGGGGTGCACTCCATTCCGCGCTGGGCCTACGTGCTTTTTGCCGTGTTGGCTGTTTTGGTTCTGCTGCGCACTTTTCAGCGCGGTGTCAGCACCTTGAAACCGGCACAGGCGCCGGTACGTCCTGTAGCCGTGGCTAAAGTCGTCGCAAAAGATGTGCCGCTTTACCTCGATGAAATCGGCACCTGCGCGGCTTACGAGACTGTGCTGGTGCAGGCGCAGGTCAATGGCGTAATCATCACGCGTAATTTTCAGGATGGGTCCGACGTGAAGAAAGGCGACTTGCTTTTCACAATCGATCCGCGCCCGTTTCAAGCCGCTCTCGACCAGGCGAAAGCGCAAGCCGAGTTGGATCAGGTGACTCTGAAGCGACAAGAGGACCTGCGTAATAGAAAGGTCATATCGCAGCAGGACTACGACACGGCCGTGGCGAACGCGCAGAAGTCTCAGGCCGCGACCGAGGCTGCCCAGGTGAACCTCGACTGGTGCTACATAAAATCGCCCATCAACGGACGAGTCGGTCTGCGCAATGTTGACGTTGGCAATCTGGTTGGGCCCTCGACTGCGCCGCTCGTCACGATTCAGGGCCTCGACCCGATTTATACCGATTTCACCGTGGCTGAGAATGATCTTCCGCTTGTACGAAAATATCTAGGCGGGCCAAATGTGAAAGTGCAAACTTACCTTGCGGATAGTTCAATCGCGCCACGCACCGGGGATCTTTACTTCATTGACAACGCAGTGCAGCCGGGCTCCGGAACTGTGAGAGTCCGCGGGGTTACGCCGAATCCCGACCGCGCGCTGTGGCCCTCGGAATTTGTGCGCGTCCGCTTTATCCTGGACATGCTCAAGAACGCCACGCTTGTCCCGTCACAGGCCGTCCAGGTTAGCCAAAGTGGGCCGTTCGTTTTCGTAGTGAAGCCCGATAACACTGTCGATCTTCGCCCTGTAAAGCCCGGCCAACGGCAGGAAGGCGACCTCACCGTGATCGAGAGCGGCGTGAAACCGGACGAGACCGTCGTAGTGACCGGCCAGCTTGCGCTTGCGCCGGGAGCGAAAGTAGCGCCCCAACCGTACGCTGCGCCAAGCCCCGGTAACTCTGAGCAGTCGGCCAATTCAAAAAGCGCTATGTGATAATGAATGACGAGGAGCAACATGACGGCGAACGCGAAGTAAAAGATAGGGATCGCTTTAGATCGAAAGCGTTTGCCGGGGAATTGCCTGAGTCGACAGCAAAGCTGGTCCCAATCGAAGGCTCGGGGCTCTCCGGGCCGTTTATTCGCCGGCCCGTAATGACCGTGTTGCTGACGTTGTCCGTGATTGTCGCCGGCCTGGCGACTTATGGAAAGCTCGCAGTCAACGATTTGCCGGCGGTCGATTACCCCGTCATCCAGGTCAGCTGCTCGTATCCCGGCGCGGACCCCACGACGATGGCCAACAACATCGCCACGCCGCTGGAAAAACAATTTTTGCAAATTCCCGGACTCGACATCATCACCAGCAACAGCACGCAGGGCAACACATCGTTCACGTTGCAGTTCGTTCTGAGCAAAAGTATCGTCGACGCCGCGACCGACGTGCAGGCCGCGATTCAGCGGGCCACGGGCAAATTGCCACTCGATCTGCCGAGTCCGCCCACGTTTACCAAAACGAACCCGAACGATCAGGCCGTTTACTTGTTGGGTCTGATGTCGGATACGCTCACGGACTGGGACCTGTATAAGTACGCGTCCACCGCTGTTGCGCAGCGCATCAACATCCTGCCGGGCGTTTCGCAGGTGAACATCTATGGCGTGCAAGGCGCGATTCGGATCAAGGCTGACCCGTCGGCGCTAGCTGCTCGCGGCCTGACCATGGACGATCTAGCCAGCGGGATTAAATCGGGCACGGTCTA
>QHPC01000237.1 GCA_003218915.1 Verrucomicrobiota bacterium | reverse complement strand
CTTTGTGGTGATGTGAAAACAAAGGCCGCACAGCCAATTCGCCATGCGGCCTTTGACAGAATGGCTTGTTTTTATGCCACGCCCAACGTTTGCAAGGTTGGTTGATCAACCGCCGACGTAACCGCTAACCCATTGTCGGACTGAAACGCCGCCAATGCGGCACGTGTTTGCGGCCCCATGGCACCGTCGACCGCTCCGGCGTAATAGCCTTGGTCTCGCAATGCGACTTGGGCGTTTACAACGACTTGGTCGGGCGTCAGATTCGCGTACCCGGTGTAAATTGGTCCGTCGTACGGGTACCAGGCGTACGGGTCGTAGCCCCAGGCTGGATACCAGTAACCAGTATTCCAGTACCACCACCCGCCCAGCACAAACACGATGTGCGAATGGTGATCTCTCCACCATCCACGATCATGCCAAGTTCGGTTGTAATTGCGAAACGCAGCATATCTCTGGTCGTTGAAACGAGCGCCGCGCCAGTTGTTGGTGACGCGGACATTTCCTGCCCGATTATTCAACACGTTGCGCGCCAGAGTGAGATTTCTCTGTCGATTCACCGCCAGATTTCTCCGAGCAGCATTTCTGGTCGCACTGGCTACGCGCGCGTTCTGCGCTTGTGTCGCCTGCACGCGATTGGTGCGCTGAGCGTTTGCACGCGTGAGATTTCTCTCGCGATTTAGCGCCGCCCTATTCCGCTCCCCAGTTCTTGCCTCGCGAGTCGCAACTCGCGAACTGCGTGCTCTCGCCGCGTCCGCTCGGGTGGTTCGCCCCGTAGTCGTCTGAGCAACATTTCTCTCATGCCCAAGTGCCGCTCTGTTCCGAGTCACGGTCCTGCGCTCGACCGCATGAGTTTTAGCTCTCGTTGCACTTAACTGGCTACTCCGGGGAGCACGATTCACTCGCGCAAACGAATGGCCTCCACCGCTTCTGGGTGAGACGACGTGCGCGCTGCGCGTACCTCCACCTCTCGCTGACCCGTGCCCTCCTTTATTTTTTTGGGCCCCCCACGCCGTCAGCGCTAGAGCAAGGCTCCCGATGCATGTCAAAAACACAATACGTTTCATGATTTCCCTTCTACTTTCCTTTACTGATTAAACTCCCGCCGTGCCCGGCGGGTTGCGATGTTTTCTAGTCAGGCGTGCTGTTGGCGGACGGCCTCAAACAACACAATTCCAACAGCAGTAGCGAGATTTAGGCTGCGCGTTCCATGCATTGGTATGCAAATACAGCGATCATTATTGGCTCTAAGCAAACTCTCCGGAAGGCCTTTCGTCTCAGAACCAAACACGAGAAAATCGTCGCGCTGAAATCTTGCCTGGTAGTAAGGGCGCTTGCTCTTTGTCGTTAGAAAAAAGTAATTCGCATCCGGCAACTGCGACTCTTGCAACGCCCTGAAGGAGTCCCACATTCTCAGGCTTACTTCATTCCAATAGTCGAGACCTGCTCGTTTCAACTGTCGATCGTCGAGTGAAAAGCCGAGCGGCTTAATCAAATGCAGCGTCGATTGAGTCGCGAGACAAAGCCGTCCAACGTTGCCAGTGTTTGGCGGTATCTCCGGGCGAACCAGAACGACATTAAACATGCTACTCTTCCACTTTCGCTTCGTCCTAATCTCACTCTCACCCGCAGACCGTGAAAGGAGAGGAACAGCCAAAGGAAGAGGCAACGCTATAATTTGCTCGCGACGAATTTTTCCAGCTTTTCCACATCCGCGGCGAACTTCCGAATTCCTTCGCCCGTTTTCTCGTAGGCCATCGCGTTATCGTTCAGCATCCAGCGGAACGTCTTTTCATCGAGCTCCAGCTTTTCAATTTTTGCCGACTTCGCTTTCTCCGGAGTGAGCTTCCGCTCGACTGGCTCCGTTGATTTCGAAAGCTCTTCCATCAATTCCGGGCTGATGGTCAGGCAATCGCATCCCGCCAGTTCCAGAATCTGCCCAACGTTCCGGAAGCTGGCGCCCATCACTTCGGTCGGGATATCGAACTTCTTGTAATACGTATAAATCTCTGTAACTGACTGCACGCCAGGATCTTCGGGTCCTGAATAATCGCGCTTCATCTCTTTTTTGTACCAATCGTAAATTCGCCCCACAAACGGCGAGATGAGCTGCACTTTCGCTTCCGCTGCGCGGACCGCCTGTGGGAACGAAAACAGCAGTGTCAAATTACAGCGGATCCCCTCCTTTTGCAGCTGCTCCGCGGCTTTCAATCCTTCCCAGGTCGACGCGATTTTGATCAACACGCGCTCGCGCGGAATTTTTCGATCCTCATAAAGTTGGATCAGTCGTTTCGCCTTTTTGATCGAACCTTCGACGTCGAACGACAACCGCGCATCGGTCTCGGTCGACACGCGTCCCGGCACAATCTCGAGAATGTCCGTGCCGAACTGAACAAGTAGATTATCGCAAATGTCTTCAATCTGCTCGTGTCCCTTCAGACCTGATTTCTTTCGATCAGCGATCACCTCCTCGAGCAGATGAGCGTACTCCGGTTTTTGCGTGGCGGCGTAAACCAGACTTGGATTCGTCGTCGCATCTTGTGGCTTGAATTCCTTCATGGACTCAAAGTCCGCGGTGTCGGCGACAACCTTGGTAAATTTTTTCAGTTGCTCGAGCTGATTTAGTTTCGCTCCAGTCTTTTTGTCTTCAGCAATGGCAGTGCTCATAATAAATTCTCTGTTTGGACTTCGTCTGAAACGTACGCCTCGATCAAAGAATCGACAACGATAAAGTCTATCTACTGCCCCTCGCGTGACTTCGACGGCGCAAGCAAAACCGTATGCCGGGTGAGTTACGCAGAAACGGTAGGCCGCACATCGGCCGCGCGCTTTGAGCCAAGCGCAGCTTTGACGAAATTATTTCCAATCTCCCACATTGGTCCCGGAAATTTGCGGCATTCGGTGAGCACGTCGTCCAGGGCGTTCACGAACATGTCGACTTCTTTTTCGCCAATGATAAGCGGCGGTAAAATTTTCATCACGTCCATGGCATGGCCTGCGACTTGGGTAAGGATGCGATGCTTGCTCAGCATTTGCGTCACGATCATTTGCGCGAACAACACCTTGTCGATCTTGTGCAATAGCTTCCACGCCATCTTCAATTTGAACTCCTGCGGTTCATGAAATTCGATCCCGATCATGAGTCCCTTGCCGCGCACTACTAACTTTTCGTCGTCGATTACTTCCAGTGCCGCGAGTCCGCATGCCATCGCCAGATTGTTGCGACCAAATGTTGTCGAGTGGACGACACAGCGGTCCATGCGCGAAAAAGTTTTCTGATAAATGTCGCGTCGCGTCATGATCGCACCGCACGGCACGTAGCCGCCGCTCAATGTTTTTGCCAGCGTGATGATGTCCGGCTCCAGATTCCAATGTTGAAATCCAAACATTTTTCCCGTGCGACCGAGTCCGGTCTGCACTTCATCAGAAATCAGCAACGTCCCGTATTTCCGGCAAAGTTCCTGCGCGCGAATAAAGAAATCGGTCCTGGAAGTTTGACAGCCTTTCCCCTGGACGGTCTCAATCACCAATGCCGCCACATCGCGCGAACACAACTGGCGATCCAGCGCTTCGATGTCATCCAGCGGCACACGCGCATCAAATCCCTCCATCAAAGGGCCGAAGCCTTCAGTGAAACTTTCGCATCCCATCAACGATAACGAACCGAGGCTTAACCCGTGAAACGCGCTTGCAAGCGAAACCGCCCGTTTTCCCCCGGTAGCAGCTCGCGCAAACTTCAACGCGCCTTCCATGGCTTCAGTTCCTGAGTTGCAGAAGAACACCGCATTCAAATGGGATGGAGTTCGTTTCGTCAATGCCTCGGCGAGTAACCCGCTCAAAAGCGAGCAATCCATCTGCACCATGTTTGGCAGATCGAGATCGAGGACATCCCGAATCGCTTGTTTCACCACAGGATGATTTCGCCCGATATTGAAAACGCTATAGCCGCTCAGAAAATCCAGGTACGGCCGATTATCCATGTCATAGAGGTACGCGCCTTCCGCTCGCGCATAAACCTTGTCGAATCCGATTACTCGCTGCGCCTGGACCAGCGTCCGATTTAGGTGCCGCTCGTGGAGTTGATAATTTTCACCCAGTCGCGCCGCGATAATTTCCTTTAGATCAAAAGCCATTCAGTGACGTTCTGCGATTTGCACTTGAAACGCAAATTACGGCTGCCAGTCGCGGTAAACGGAAAGCCGCAGGATCATTTCGACCCTGCGGCTTTTGAATTCTTGACCAACCACTCCTTGCTACGTCGTAGTTAAGGAGGGGTCAGTCTTGGTCTTCAACAACTACTCGCTCAACTACCCGTTCCCTTTCGGGTCCGGTGTAGTAAACGCGCACTTTCTGCCCAGCTCGCAGCGGCGCAGTCACGATTTTGCCCGCGCCATCGACGACTCGCGCGGCCGTGCCCAAAGCAAAACTGACTGGGCCTTGCTCACCCTTGACTACAACAGTTCTACCGGGCTCATACGTGGTCACGGTGCCTGCCGTGTACGTTGTGCTCGTTGTCTGTGTTGTCGTTGCTGGTTCCGTTGTTGTTTCGGTTGTTGTTGTGCTCGTCTGCGCAAACGCCACAGGCGCAACTAATGCGCAGGCGAGAGCGATTATTGTTCTTGTCATATATACCTCCCTTATTTGTTTTGATGTTTTCTCTCGAGCGTCATGCTCGGCGACTTGACAGGCATCCCTAGATTAAGCCCGTCCATTATCCCTTGGACGAGTGCGAGCCGCACGTATTCGAATGGCACACGCTTCCGTCAATCCAACACCACGACGTGATCAACCAGACGCGTGTAGCCGTTGTCGGCGTAGAACACAACCACCCGTGCACCTGGTTTGATCGGGCCGCGTACGGGTCGCCCATACTTATCATACACGAGTCCGGGCCCGAACATATCAAACCGCTCCGGATTCGCACTGTCCGTGCGAATGACCAATGTTCCGGCAGGCTGATAACTGGCCGCAGTGGCCTGCTGAGCCGAAATGATCGGTGCTGTTACTGTTACTCCCTCAACAGTAGTCAGCGTAGTCGTTGTCCGGTGATATCTTGTAGTAGTCTGCGCAAACGCCGGCGATGCAATGAGCACGCAAGCGAGAGCGATAATTACTTTCTTAACCATGGATGCCTCCCTTATGTTCATATTGACACCCAAGGTTCGTAGTTCGAAGACGTGCTGGACGCTTCCAGAATGTGACGATTTGATGAAAAATCCTATTTGAGTGATTGAGCGGTCTTGTGGATTTGTTACCTTACATCTGTCGATGACCAGCCAGACGCCGACTGCCGAGCCAGCAGTCACCCCAGAACTCATCAAGCAACACGGACTCACTCCGGAGGAATTCGAGAACATTAAGAGAATCCTCGGCCGCGAGCCAAATTTCACCGAGCTGGGAATTTTCTCGGTGATGTGGAGTGAGCACTGCTCCTACAAGAACTCCAAGAAAGAACTGAAGAAATTTCCGACTACGGGGGCCGGCATACTGGTAAAAGCCGGCGAAGAAAATGCAGGTGTCGTCGATATCGGAGACGGTTGGGCGATAGCGTTCAAAATGGAGAGCCACAATCATCCGAGCGCGATTGAACCGTTTCAGGGTGCCGCCACCGGTGTCGGCGGAATTATCCGGGATATCTTTACCATGGGCGCACGCCCGGAATTCTGCCTGAATTCTCTGCGATTCGGACCGATCACACCGAATTCGAAATCTGAAATTTCAAATTCCAAAATGGCTGCCAATCGGCGGTTGTTCACCGGCGTCGTCTCCGGGATCGCGCATTACGGAAATTGCATTGGGATCCCTACGATTGGCGGTGAAATCTATTTTGATGAGAGCTTCGAGGGCAATCCCCTCGTAAATGTTTTTTGTCTAGGTGTGTTGCGTCACGAGCAGCTAGCGCGTGGCACAGCGAGCGGCGTCGGTAATCCAGTATTTTATGTCGGTGCGGAGACGGGGCGCGATGGCCTGGCCGGGGCGGCCTTCGCTTCGCGCGAATTGACAGACCAATCGCGCGAAGATCGTCCGGCAGTGCAAGTCGGTGATCCGTTCAAGGAGAAACTTTTGCTGGAAGCGTGCCTTGAGCTTGAGCCCGGCATGACGCCATACGAGATTTTGATGAGTGAATCGCAGGAACGGATGCTGATCATCGCCAGACGCGGCAAGGAAGACGTGGTCCGCGCAATATTCGAGAAATGGGATGTGCCGTGCGTCGAAATCGGCCGGGTCGCCGATGACGGCATGATGCGTGTGCGCGATAACGGAGCGATTGCGGCAGAGATTCCCGCCAGGGCGCTGGCTGACGAAGCACCTCTTTATTCGAGGGAAGCGAATCCTTTAGCGGCGGTCCGTGACCGCCAAATCGACAACCTTCCCAAAGTCAATAATCACGAAGCGCTGCGCCAACTGCTGTGCGACCCGACCATTGCATCGAAAAACTGGGTGTATCGGCAGTACGATCACACCGTCCGAACCGGCACGCTCGTGAAACCAGGTTCGGACGCGGCCGTTTTCCTTGTGCGTTATGCAAACAAAATCCTGGCTGCGACTACTGATTGCAATTCGCTCTATTGCGCGCTGGATCCGCGCGAAGGCGGAAAGATTGCCGTCGCCGAGGCGGCGCGAAATCTCACCTGCTCGGGGGCCGGTCCTCTCGCAATCACCGATAACTTAAACTTCGGCAATCCCTATAAGCCGGAGAACTTTTGGCAGTTACGAGAAGCAGTCGAAGGCATCGCCGAAGCCTGCCGCGCGTTTGGGACGCCAGTCACCGGTGGAAATGTGTCTTTATATAATGAGAGCCCGGCAGGTGTGGTCGATCCAACTCCGACCATCGGAATGGTGGGTTTGATCGACAAGGAAGAACACATCACCACTCAATGTTTCAAGAACGATGGGGACACGATAATCCTGGTTGGTGAAATCGCCGATACTGTAGCCGCAGGCGCCGACCGCGGCGGGGCAAAGACTGGCCACAACGGAGAAGCCAAGGTCAACGCCGTCGGCTACAGCCTGGGTGGTTCACGTTATCTCAAAGTTTGTCACGGTTTAAAACTTGGCCCGCCGCCACGTGTCGATCTGGCGTGCGAAATCAAAATCCAGAATGCTGTGCGAGATTTGATTCGCCAAGGCCTCGTAAGAGGCGCGCACGATTGCAGCGAAGGCGGTCTCGCTGTTGCGCTCGCTGAATGTTGCTTTAATCCGGAAAAACTTTTCGGTGCAGAGATCGATCTGAAAACAAGCGGCACTCCTGCAGCTATTGCGCTTTTTAACGAATCACAGTCGCGGATCGTCATTTCAGTCGCGCCCGAAAGTCTGAAAAAGACGATGTCGATTTTGCAGGAGCAACAAATTCCATTTCAACCGCTTGGCAAAGTTGGCGGCAACGAACTTCGCATCCGACTCGGCAGCGAAGAATTTTCCTGGTCAGTTGGCGATCTTTATGATGATTGGTGGAACACCATCCGCCGCGCAGTGGAAAGCGATTCGGCGGCCGAAGGCATCCCGAGTTTATGAAGCGCGACATCAACGTCGTTTTCGAAGGCTCGATTCCCGAAAGTTACGATCGCTATTTGGGTCCGGTTTTGTTCGAACCGTTCGCAGAAGATATGGCTGCGCGATTAAAACAAGCGCGGCCTGAAAGCGTTCTTGAGCTTGCTTGCGGATCTGGAATTCTCACACGCCGGCTTCGGGATGCGCTGCCGAACACGCGCCTTGTCGCGACCGATCTCAATCCGGGAATGATTGCGTACGCGCAGCCCAAATTCCGCCAGCATGAAAATGTTGAATGGTGGGAAGCGGATGCCGCAGCCTTGCCCTTTTCTGACGGCTCATTCGGCGCGGTGGTCTGCCAGTTTGGCTTCATGTTTGTTCCAGAGAAGGAATTGGTCATGCACGAAGCATGTCGCGTTCTGAGCCCGGGAGGCGTATTACTCTTCAACGTTTGGGACTCGATGGAGAACAATCGATTCGCCCAAATCGCTCACAAAACGATCAGCTCGTTTTTCGATGTCGATCCCCCAACCTTTTATGAGATCCCGTTTAGTTTTTACGATCCCGTTTTGATTCGCGACCTGCTGGAGCAAGCGGGATTCAAATCCATCGAGAAATTCCGCGTCTCATTCCCGTGCCGAAGCAAATCCTCAGCCGAGTTCGCAATCGGCCTGGTTCGGGGAAATCCTACGGCAACCACAATTGAAGAGCGAGGTGTCGATATCGACGCTGTAATACAGGCGGTTACTCGAGAAATTTCAAAATCCGGTGATATTTGTGTCGACAACACCCTGCACGCATTTGTATGGCGTGCTGTGCGTGACTGAATTTCCGCGTTTCCAAGATAGTTTGCTGCAATAACGATTCGTTGAACGGCGCGTAATTTGGTGAATTATTGAGTGTGATCTCTCCAGACAAGATCGACCTTACCAGAGCCGAGACGAGTCCGTTCCCCCAGCATGAATGCGGACTCTTCGGCGTGTTCGGCCACCCGAACGCGGCGGTCCTGACTTATTATGGCCTGTTTGCCTTGCAGCATCGCGGTCAGGAGAGTGCGGGAATCGTCACGAGCAACGGGCCCGGCACGACGTTTCTCCAGCACAAGGATATGGGTCTTGTGTCGCAGGTATTTGGGCAGGATGAACTGGCCCGACTGAAAGGGACCCGTGCCATCGGACACACGCGTTATTCCACCACCGGAACCAGCACGATCAAAAACGCGCAACCCTTCGTGGTCGACTGCGTTCGCGGCCAAATGGCAATTGCGCACAATGGCAATTTGATCAATGCCGATTTTCTGCGCGATGAACTGGAGCGAAAAGGCTCCATTTTCCAAACCACCGCTGACAGCGAAATCATTTTACATCTCCTGGCGCAACCCTCGAAAAATGGCGGAAATGTTCTCGCGGCGCTGCGCCGGATTCAAGGGGCGTTCTCGCTTATCATCATGAGTGAACGCGAACTGATCGGAGTGCGCGATCCGTTTGGCTGGCGCCCACTCTCCCTGGGGAAACTCGATGATGCCTATATACTGGCTTCTGAGACGTGCGCTTTTGATCTGATTCACGCCGAGTTCGTCCGCGAAGTTGAGCCCGGCGAAGTATTGATCATTGATGAAAACGGATTGCGCTCCGAAAGGCCGTTCCCGGATGCGCGGCCAGCGTTCTGCATGTTCGAATATGTCTATTTCGCGCGCCCGGACAGTATGATCGGCGGGGTTAACGTCGGTAAGGTGCGCATGGAAATGGGACGCGAACTGGCAAGAAAATTTCCGGTCGACGCAGACATCGTTGTCCCAGTGCCGGACTCGGGAAATTATGCCGCGCTTGGTTTCGCCCAGGAGCTAAAGATTCCGTACGCCCACGCTTTTGTTCGCAATCACTACATTGGCCGAACGTTTTTGCAGCCGAGCCAGCTCATCCGCGATTTCGATGTGCGGGTAAAGTTGAATCTGATCAAGGAAATGGTCGCGGGAAAACGCGTTGTGGTTGTAGATGATTCGATCGTGCGCGGGACGACCTCGCGAGCGCGCGTAGTGAACTTGCGCGAAGCTGGCGCCAAAGAAGTGCACATGCGAGTGAGCTGTCCGCCACACCGGTTTGCTTGTCACTACGGAATCGACTTTCCCGATCCGGAAAAGTTGATTGCTAACCAGATGTCGATGGACGACATCTGCAAATACCTCGGTGTCGACAGCCTCGGTTACCTCGATGTTGAAGGCATGGTGCGAGCGACCGGAAAACCGATGAATAGCTTTTGCCTGGCCTGCTTCAACGGAGATTATCCCCTGCCCGTCGATCCTGCGTTGGACAAGTTCATCATGGAGAAGCGCGAGCAGCGCGCCAAAGCGCTCGCCGATCAGCAAGCACATCCGACCTTGTTCACGGATTTGAAGTAGTAGCTCCTTACTTCGAGCGAAGCCCATCGACTCGCTTCGCACCCTTAGGGTAAATTCCGCGGAGTCGCCTGCCAAGCCGTAGCTTTATGCGAAGGTCTGGAGAAATCTCTTGCTGTTCAGAGTTAAAAACAGAGATGTCTCGACTTCGCTCGACATGACAAAGAAGAAAAAGGCGTACGCTCGTGCAGGCGTTCATGTCGATCCCAATTTAACCGCGGATTGTGCGGATCAAAACGGATTGCAAGGTGGATCGGCCGCTCCGCGGGCGATGCTGAAAAAATGCGGCTGCGCCGCCATTATAGGATCGAGCAAGTCGTTGATCTTCGCAGTCGGCGGGCAGAGTTTCAGCTCGCAAAGATTGATCAAGCGGTCGCTTCTCACAAGCGGAAGGTTTCCTCTCCTTCATATCCGGTTTGGCAAAGAGTCTCAAGAGACTCTTCTGGCGCTGGGTTCAATCGCGCGGCTCGTAGGCCGCGAGCAGGCGCTGGAACCGCGGATCATTCCGCAGCGGTTCCCACAAGGGTGAGACCCGCAAGGCAGCTACGTGGAGGCCGGCCGGCACCGAAACAGAATGTTCGAGTCGCGCCAGAGCCAGCTCGGGTTCACCCACCTTCATGTAAATCTCCGTCATCGCATCCGCTGTCCAGACGCCCAACCAGGCATCCTTTGATTCGGGCAAGAGTTGGCAGGCGCGGTTTCCTTCGCGGATGGCGTCGTCCTTCCGGTGCAATCGCGCGTAGAGATGGGCCAGGGCCATATGGCTGTCCGGTTCCAAAGGCGCCTCCTCCACCACGCGTTCCATGAGAGGCAGCGCGCTTTCATAATACTGACGCGCCTTGGCCTCATCCTTTTTCCAAAAATAAATGTCTCCCAGGAAAAGCGACTTAGGCGCGCCATGCAGACGATTACCCGGGATGGCATCGCGGGGATCCTCACGAACGATCTTTTCCGCTTCGTCATAGCGGCGGAGGGACATCTGCACTCCAATCCAATCCGCCGTGTAACGCTCGCGATCGGCGCCGAGCGGAGCGCGCAATTGCTCGAGCGCGCTGATATCGCCTTTCCACCAGATCGGCAGCCAGACGCGGTGCAATTCGAAAAGCCATGAGTTCGGTGAAAGGGCGACCGCGCGATCCATCGCTTGCGCCGCGGCCGCGTAACGCCGCAATGCCAGATTGCCGTAAAAGACGCGATGCCAGCGGTCGGCGGTATTCGGATCGAGCGCGGCCGCTTTTTCCAATCCGGCTAATGACTCGATCCACTTTCTCTGGCCACGCTGCACGCGCGCGATGACGCTGTGGATCTCGGCATTGCCGGGCAGACCGCGCTCGGCGATCTGGAATTCGCGCAGTGCGCCCGCCAGATCCATTTCACCGATGTGCCCTCGGCCCTGCCACAGGTATCGGCCCATGGCCATGTGCGCTTCCGGCAAGTCGGGCTGCAAACTAAGGGCTTCCTCTGCATGCACCTTTGCCTTCTCCAAGAGCGCCGCGGCCGGATCGTACATGTCGGCAAAAATCGTTTCGAGCTGCGAAAGCTGGGCGAGGGCGAGCGCGAATTTCGGGTCGCGGCTGATGGCTTGCTCGAAGAGCTGCGCCGCCCTTTCCAGATCCGGTCGCATCTTATTGTAGCCGGCGAAGAGATCATTGGCCTGCACGTAGAGCAGGTAAGCGTGCGCATCGCGGGTTGGTTGTCGGCGAATGCCGGCCGATTCCATCGGCAGCACGGTGGCTTTAAGCGCCGAGGCCACCTGCAGAGCGAGATCGCTTTGCAGAGCGAAAACGTCTGTGATTTCGCGATCGAAATTGTCAGCCCAAAGCTCGGCTCCATCCGCGACCTTGATCAAGCGCAAGTTGATGCGCGCGCGCGCGCCAATCTGCCGGACGCTGCCCTCCAGCACCGCGTCAACGCCAAGCGCTTTGCCGAGTTCGCGCAAATCCGGCTGCGCACCGCGATATTGCATGACCGAGTTGCGTGCGATGATCTTGAGGTCGGCAATCTTCGACAGGCTAACGAGAATGTCGTTGTGCAGCCCGGTCGCGAGCAACTCGCCGTTCTCCTTCGCCCCGAGCGTATCGAACGGCAGGGCCGCGACCGCCTTAATCGCAGGTGCACTCTTTCCCGCTTCGCGGGGCGCCGGAAGAATCACGGCCAGCACGACGAGCAGAGCCACAGTGGTTGCGCTCAGGCCGGCAACCACGGGATTGCGCCGCGACCAGCGCCAGGCACGACTCGTTAGGCCGGCGGGGCGCGCTTGAATCGTGTGGCCGGCGCAAAATCGTTCAAGATCATCAGCAAGGGCGGCGGCAGAGACGTAACGCGCCCCCGGTTCCTTTTCGAGACACTTCAGACAAATTGTCTCGAGATCGCGTGAAATTCGGGCATTCGTTAGGCGCGGAGACTTCGGTTGTTCGGTGGCCGCGCGATGCAGAACTTCCATTGGCGTCTCGCCCCAAATTGGCGGGCGACCAGCCAGCAGGTGATAAAGAATCGCGCCGAGACTGTACACATCTGCTGCTGCAGTCACGCCGCGCGAATCGGTCGCCTGTTCCGGCGCCATGTAGAATGGGGTTCCGAGGACTGCGAATGTCTGAGTCAAATCGCACTCGCGTCGCAACCATTTCGCGAGACCGAAATCGCTTACGTAGGGCTTGCCCACGGCATCGAAGAGAACGTTCGCCGGCTTTAGATCGCGATGCAGGATGCCGTGTTCGTGTGCAAAGGCAATGGCGCGCGAGACCTTCGCGATGAGTGCCGCCGCTTCGCGCGGTTTGTCTCGATAGTGATCGATTCGCGCGGACAATGCGTCACCCTCCGCGAACTTCATGCTATAAAACGGCGCGCCGTCATGCTCACCCACCGCGTAGATGGGAAGGATCGCTTCGTGATCGAGACTGGCGGCGGCTTCCGCCTCGGCGCGGAAACGACGCACCGCGCCTAACGAGCTTAAATGCGCCGGTAAAATCATCTTTAGCGCGACAATGCGCGAAGGCATTCGCTGTCGTGCTCGATAGACAATGCCCATTCCGCCACGTGCCACTTCAGTGAGCAGCTCGTAATCGTTGATGCGACTCCCCGGCGCCCCTTGCGTTTCCGATTCAAGGACAGTGTCCAGCAAACAGCCGGGACAAAATCCAGTCGGCATCTCGAATTCCAACGTCGAGCCGCACGTATCGCAGAGTTTGCGTGGGGCAAGGAGCTCCATTGTCTTCAACGAGCTGATTGTTGCGCAACGCGCGCGAAGACATCGCGCAACTGCAACTCGTTCTCCACCTCATGCGGCGCGGCTACCGTCTGCATGACCTCGCTGCGGACCAGAGTCGCGAACCGACGGCGCAGACGGTGGATCTGAGTCTTCACCGAGCCTAACGACAGACCAATTGTTTGCGCAACATCCTGGTAAGAGGTGTTCGGTTTCTCACCGGCGAGAAAAGGCGAGAGCAGTTCGAACGTTTCCGATTTGCCTTCGGCGTCAAATTCCGTGCGAAGTTTCTCGAGCGCTCGCTCCAGGATCACGCCCGCCCAGCGAGCGTCGAGGGCCTCAGCGGGACTAAGTTCTGATGTGCGCGGCTGAAAATGCAATTCTTCTGTGATCAATTCATCGACTAAAATGAATTGAACACCGCCGCCGCGTTTGAGCGCGTGCTGACGCGCGTGCTCGTCGGCGAGGCAAAGCTTGAGTGAGCCGAGGAGGAAACTGCGAAAACGGCCTTTATCGCGCGCGGCGCGGCGCAGCGTTTCATCTTCAAGCAAGTGGTGAAAGAAGGATTGCGTGAGGTCCTGGGCATCGTGAACGGCGTAGCCTTTGCGGCGAAGATAGGCATAGATCGGCCGCCAATAGATCCGGCAAAGTTCCGCCAAAGCCGCCTGCGCTCGCGCATCCGTCTCGGCGCCAGCGGCGAGAACGACGCTCCACGCGGTCTCTTCAAAACGTTCGTCTGCCTCCTCCCATTCTGCCACGTCGAGCACGTGGCCATTTTGGGCATCAACGCGGAATCATGCAAGCTTTCCGGAGGCAAGGTGCTCAGCGGTTGCGACGCGCGCAAGCTGAGCACCTTGGTGATGTTTGTCATGTTCCTCGAACTCGTTGGGCCTAATGCCGAGGAATCGGCACAAGTACGACGGCATGCCCCGGCGGTACTCCGTTGAGATACGCCCCGCCGCTGATCTCACCACGATTATTAATGCTGCGAGCCTGGATCAGTTCCAATCCTGAGCCAGGTGGAATCACCGTGTTCAGATCGATGCCCGGGCTGGTAGGACTCGGCCAAAAGAAGGCATGAATAGCTGAAAAGTCGCTGTTATACGCGGTGCCTACGATCTGGCGCTGATCGTTGATCCCCGCCGCATCCCCGTTGGGGAACTGGCCACTCGTGCTCAGAATCACCGCCGGACTCGAACTGCTGGCCCAATACACTGCCCGGTTTTGGGAGAAGTCCGCGTTGTATGCGAAACCAACCATACTGCCCGCGTTGTTCAGTGCATGGGCAAAGACAAAATCAGTGGTTAAGCCGATATCGGTGTAAATGAAGTCCCCGCCTGGCGACGCCAGGGCCACCGGAGTGCTCGTGCGGTTGGCCCAGAACGCGGCATGACATTCAGAGAAGTCCGCCGTGCAAGCGTCGCCGAGGATGCTGCCGCGATCATTGATGCTGACGGCTACGCCGTTTGGAAACTGATTGCTTACCCGGGGAAGATAGATAGCCGCTGTGTTGCTGTTGGACCAAAACACCGGCCACACCCCTGATTCGTCGAAGGGAATGAACTGGCCGACAATCTGGCCGGCTGGATTGATGTCCGCCGCCGGGCTAAACCCAGCCGGTAAACCGGGGAGCTCAATGGGCCCACTTTGAGGGCTCCAAAACAAAGGCCGCACCCTCGAGCCATCCGAGGGGTAGCTCTGTCCCACGATCTGGCCTCTTGGGTTTATGCTAAACCCGTTGCTTCCCATGTCACCCGGCAATGTCCCGAGATCAATCGGCAGGCTGTGGGTGTTAGGCCAAAATGCGGCATGTCTAAGCGTGCCTCCAAAGTTCTTTGAGCCGCCAATCCGGCCGGAGTCGGTTATGTCATTTGCCGTTGAATCCTCGCCGAGGTCAATCACCCTGTATCGCACCGGCGCGTTCTGGCCGGAGGCGTTTGTCACGGTGATCAGCAAGCCCAGCACGAGAGTGAATGTTGTTCTGAGTAAGATTTTTGTTTTCATACTCCCTTCTCTCCAGAACCGTCGCGAAAAGTTTCAGGAAATTTTTAATCTGTTGCACGGAAAGTCCGAGAACCACCGCGGATCCGCCTGCGCCAAGGCTACGGCGTGACAGGTTACACGGATTTCACGGGTCGTGTCTCAGCAGGGCCTGACACGAATTACACGAATTCACACGAGCGATTCACAGATTTTGGTCAGGATCAGTGCAATTCGCGCCCGTCTTCGGATGTCGATCTTGCAACCAGCTGTGATATAGTCCTGTCAAATGGAAACGGCGACCAACTATCGCTACATCGTGAAGACACAGGGAATTCGCGGCGGTAACGCGCAGATCGAAGGAACACGCGTCGGTGTTCACGACGTGATCGGCCTTTTGCAAAACGGCGAAACAATCGATTCCATCTCGAACTGTTTTCCCGATATTACTCGCGCGCAGGTTTACGAGTGCCTCGCCTATTACGAAGACCATCGTGGCGAAATCGATTTGTTGATCGCGCGGCAATTGACTGAGCCTCCGCAATAATTGCGTGCGTTTTCTGCTCGACAACGACATGCCTGACGTGGTCGCGCGGGTGCTCGTAGAAGCAGGGCACGAGGTGATGCTTCTTCGCAACGTGCTGCCCAAGAAATCCGTGGACTCGGCTGTGCTCGATTATGCTACAGCCAACGCATTACTCCTCATCACCTGTAATCGCGACGATTTCATCCCGCTGGCCAGCACCCGGGCACATTCCGGATTGATCATTCTGATCCGGCGGCGGTCGCGAATTTTAGAATGCGCTAAGCTCTTGCGATTGTTGGAATCGGCAGGCGACTCTGGACTAGCCGGCAACATCAACTTCGCGTAATTCGTCTGGGAACACATGACTCGCGACTGCTTGCCACTCCCCAAAAAAAAGAAAGCGTATGCACGCGCGGGCGTCGATGTCGATCTGGCCAACAAGCTGAAGCGCGGCATTGGCGCGTTCGTTAGGCAAACGCACGGGCCGCAGGTTCTCGGGAAAATCGGCGGGTTCGGCGGCCTATTTCGCGCGAGTTTTCCCGGGATGCGTGACCCGGTTCTGGTCACGAGCGTCGATGGCGTCGGCACGAAACTGAAGATCGCCTTCGCGATGGACAAGCACGACACGGTCGGCATGGATCTCGTGAACCACTGCGTCGACGACATTGCAGTTCTCGGCGCGCGTCCGCTTTTCTTCCTCGATTACATCGGCTGCGAAAGACTCGAGCCCCGCGTGTTTCAGCAACTACTTCGCGGGTTTTCTCGCGCCTGTCGGGGTGCAGGCTGCGCACTTCTGGGAGGCGAGACCGCGCAAATGCCCGGGTTGTATCGCAAGGGTGAATACGATCTCGCAGGCTGCATCGTGGGCGTCGTGGATCGAACGAAAATCATCGATGGCAGCAAGATTGAACCGAACGACGTCGTTCTAGGTCTGGCTTCAAACGGTCTGCACACCAATGGCTACTCGCTGGCGCGAAAAATCTTGTTTGAGAAAATGCGCCTTAAACCGAGTTCGCCCTTACCCGGGTCGACAATCACGGTCGGTGAAGAATTGCTGCGCGTGCACAAAAACTATCAGCCGCTCCTGTCAAAGGTTTCCGTTGGCGTAATCAAAGGGCTCGCTCATATCACCGGTGGTGGTCTCATCGACAATTTGCCTCGAATCTTGCCGTCGAATTGTGACGCGGTAATTGAAACGAAAAGCTGGCGTGTCCCAAGTATCTTCCAAATCCTGCAGAAAAATGGAAACGTCGATACTCAGGAGATGTATCAAGTCTTCAACATGGGCATTGGGATGGTGTTGGTGGTTTCCGAACGTGACGCTGAACGCTCAGTGCCAATGTTAAAAGCAAAACGAATCGGCCGAATCGCACAAGGAAATGGCAGAGTCCGTTTGAAGTTCTGACCCGAAGTTGAGCGAAGGAGGAACGACGGCTGAAAAGCCGTCACTTCTTGAGGGGCCCCTATTTTGGAAGATTCGCCGACACCTCGTCCACGGTATTCGCTGGCATCTCAACTTGCGGCGTCAACTTGCTTCCGGCGACTTTGCCTCGACGCATCACCCGCTGCAGACCCGCGCGATGCGCCGCAAGATCGACAAGTTCGGCCACACGTGACTTCAGCAAGCGCGCTCTCGTCCAGAGGAACACCAGAAAGAGCACATAGGGAACAAGGACCCAAAGATCCACGTGGGAAATATTGAGCTGCCGATAGATCAACAAACTTAAGGCAATGAGATTGAAAATAATGGTCGTCGTAACGAACCGGCTGCGAAGCCGAACACGGGTCAAACACTTACCGCCGCCGTGATACTCGGTGACCGTTTGAAGCGCGATGCTCCACCAAAAATTTCCGTAGATTTGAATGTCCCACTCATTCCATCCACTGTCGGTGGAATAGCGCCAGCCTTCCTCATCGAGCAATTCGAAAATGGCGCCGAGCAAGTAGTGTCGGTCCCTCCCCTGATCGCTCCAAAAAACCCTGCGACTCAGACCGCCGATGAAGCGGCCGCGCTCCGGTAGATGTTCGTGCGCCCTAATTACGCTGGTCGGTGTGCGTTTGAAATGCAGCCAGGTGAAATAACGGGAGAATCCTCGTACGAGCGGTTGGGCAAAAGCCAGAAACATGACAAGCAGTCGCGCCCCTGCCGTATCGAATTTTGGCTCAATAGAAGCCCGTACCATGTAGGAAAGGGCAACGCACAAGGTGCCGCCAAGCATCAGGTAAGGCACAATGCGCAATGCCGGAAGAAAAATGCCCAGACCGAACAGGAAAATCGTCAACGCAAACCATTCAATGCTGCTTAGGTAGGCGGCTACGTCTGACTGGGGTGTGGGGTAAATCGATTGAAAAAAACCTTCACCGAAAATTCCGTGATAGATCACCGGCCGGTTCACGAACCAACTGAACCGTGGCGTGCCGTAGATTTGCCCGCGCCATTTCGCCGTGCCTGTTGGTCCGAAAAAGATCAAATGCTTAAATCGCAGGAGTGACTCCGCTTCCCCATAGCCGTCCTGCTGCTTCAAAAAAGCGCGAAGAGTAAAGCGTCGGTAGTGCCAGACAATCGCGGTTGGACTGAAAGCAATGACCCAGCCAGCCTGCTGAAGTCGCCAGCAAAAATCGACGTCATCCCCTGCTTTGCGGTATTCGGTATCAAAGCCGCCCACGCCTTCAAACGCCCAGCGATAGAACGCCATGTTACAACCGGGAATGTG
>QHPC01000236.1 GCA_003218915.1 Verrucomicrobiota bacterium | reverse complement strand
GAATGCACGTAGTCGGCTGGCTTCCCGAAGGCGTGAGCGATAAGGCGATTAGCGGAAAGGCCGCAGAGCAAAACCTAAAGCTCGCGCCGATTTCCGCGTACTGCGCTAAAAAATTGCCACGCGGTGGTTTGATTCTCGGTTACACTGCATTCGAGAAAAACCAGATCAAAGACGGCGTGAAAAAATTGAAAGCGATCCTATCCACTGAGATTTCAAAATCATAGAGACGACGCTGTTGCGGCGAGTTAAACTCCGAAAAACCGACAGAGCATTCAATCAATTCATCGCGGCGCAGTCCCCGTTGGTGCAGGCAATCCCTCGCCAAGCCTGTTCCATCCTCCGTTGACGTGAGAAAACGGACCATTGTCGAGATGCCACCCGACATCGACCCATTTCCCGTCGCGGCGTACGAAGATCTCCGTGCCACGCCCGCCATCTACCACGGACTTGCCTTTGAGCCCCGTCTCGAAAATATAGGTGTAATAAAGAATCGCGGTGTCGCCGAACAGCTGAATCTCCGTGCGAGGGAATTCCAGGCGCAGGAGTTGCACACCTTGTTCATTCATTGCTTTCGCTAAAGCGATCACACCAGTGCGATTGTCCCAACGATCGCTGCTCTGCTGAATCGCGATGAGCTCAGGCGCGAGGATCCTTTCCACGACGCCCAGATCTTTGCGGAAGAAAGATCGCCAAGCCGTTTCTCTTGCGTCCAGCAATTCTTTGCGCACCTCATCGGCGAGGCCGGAAGTTTGCCCGGCTGATTTCTCCTGGCGCGATTCTTCCCCAGCATTGCTCGATGGGAGCGGACCAACGGCGAGAACGATTCCCAACAGTAAATAAGTTGGCCACCTCATATTGGGCCCTCGGCAACTGGGTCGCTTCACCAGGTTAATCTGGGATGTCCGCCTCGACGAGTTTCGATAGAAGGGTGAGCGATTCCTGCCAGCCAAGATAGCAAGCCTCGGCAGGAATGACGCCGGGCACGCCTTCCTGCACAATGTTCAACTCCGTCCCGCAGGACACTTTCTTGAGGGTTATGGTCGTCTGCATTTCTCCGGGCAGGTTCGGGTCGTCGAATTGATCTGTGTAACGAAGCCGTTCGTTTGGCACCAGTTCGAGGTACTTCCCGCCAAAAGAATGACTCTTGCCGGTGCTGAAATTGGTGAACGACATCTTGTAGCTTCCTCCGACCTTCGCATCGATCTGATGGACCTTTCCCGTGAATCCGTTCGGCGGAAGCCATTTGGCCATTGCATCCGCATCAAGAAAGGCGCGATAGATTTTCTCAGGCGCGGCACGAAGCACGCGGTGAAGGCGGATCGTATTTGTGGTGGTTTTTGACATAATTACGAGTGTGTTTGTTTGTTGAATTCTTGATAGTTGTTCTGAAATCGCTCCGGTTCGCTTTTATTGCGAAGGCGCAACGCTAATCATCCATCCGATTCCGAACCGGTCTTCCACCATGCCAAAGCGCGGCGACCAGAATGTCTTCGTAAGCGGCATCTTTACCTGTCCGCCATCGGCCAGTGCGTTGAAAGCCCGATCGGCTTCTGCTTCGTTCGGCACGGAGAGCGACAAAGAAAAGCCTTGAAAGCTGGGCTTGTCAGTGGAGTCGCCGTCGGAAGCCATCACGGTCGTCTGGCCGATGCGGAAGCTGGAATGCATGATTTTGTTCTCGACCCCCGATGGCACGGTTCCCGGCGGGGGTGGCTCGGGACTCTCCTTGAAGCGCATCATCATCTCGACTTCCGCGCCGAGGGTTTTGCGGTAAAATTCGATGGCTTCTTCGCAACTGCCGTTAAAGAAGAGATAGGGTTGGATGAATCGATTGTCTTTTGTTGTGCTCATGTTTGGTTTGTTGTTGGTTTTCTCACTTCATTTCACTAAGTCATCGTCAAAAAGTACTTTTTCTCAGGCTTCACGTTTCACGCGTGTATCTATCGCGATCCAGTTCACTTCCCAGGTCTTGCCGCCATCGTCCGAGAATGCCTGTTCGAAACGGCACGAATCCGGAGTGATATCCGATATAACGAATCGAACAAGGATGGCTCGGTCGTTCAGCGTTTCCTGAGAGAAAAATTCGCCGTGGCCCTCCTTGAATTCGCCAATCGTGGGTGGGCTCAAGGCGCCGCTTTTGCTACCGGCAAAATTCAGGCTCCATTGGCGGGATTGGGGATTGTAAAGACGCAGGTTTAGCCCTTCGAAGTGACCTGCGGGGCCATCAGCCACCAGCTCTACCAGATTTCCGCGGCCGTCCCAAATCTTTCGAACAATGCTGGTGCCTTCATATTCGACCCATTTCGTGGAGCCAGTTAAGGGATCCACGAGCCGCCAAAGGTGCGTTTTCCAAGTGCCTATCTCGAAATCAAAATCGCGTTGTCCATCATGTTCCGTGGAAGCGTTTTTGGGAGTGGGTTTGGGTGCGTGAGAATTCTGCTGCAGAGATTCACCTTTCACCCGTGTGTCCAACGCGATCCCTTTCACTTTCCAAGTCTTGCCCCCATCGTCTGAGAATGCATCTTCGAAACGACACGAATCCGGCATGATGTCCGATATGACGGATCGAAAAAACATTGCGCGGCCATTCAGCTTCTCCTGGAAGAAGAATTCGCCGCGGCCATTCTTGAACTCGCCGATCATGGGTTTCATGAAGGTGCCGTCTTTGCTAGTGGCAAAATAGTCGCTCCACTGCTGCGTTTGAGCATTGTAAAGACGCAGGTTTAGAAATTCGAAGGGACCCCGCCGGGCCCTCGGCCACCAGCTCCACTAGATTAGCGCGACCATTCCAAACCTTTTGGACAACCACAATTCCCTTAGATTCGACCCATTCCGTGGAGTCAGTTAAAGGGCGCCGGAGGCTCCATAGGTGAGTTTTCCAAGTGCCAATTTCGAAGTCAAAATCGTGTTGTCCATCGTGTTCAGCGGGAGTCTGTTGATGGGCTGAACTAACTGCTGGCGCCGACGCTTTCCTGTCATTCTCCTGCTGTCCGAGCGCGAACGGCATCGCCTTGATAAGAAGAAGAAGGAGCAAAGTGAGGAGAGACGCACGGCAAAGCAGATATATCGTAATAGCAGGAGTGTTTTTTCTATTCATTCCAGCGGTCTTCCCATAGGCGCCGCGCTACTTGGTGCGCGTGAATGTCATGATCCAGTTCGTCTCCCATATCTTTCCGGAGTCTGATGAATAGGCATGTTCCCAACGCGTGGACGTCGCGGTGATCTGAGACCAAATGAATCGCACGCGCATCTGCTTTCCATTGATCGTGACGCAAAACTTTTTCATGTATCTGGTTCGTTCTTATCGGTGTGTAGCCAGTCAGCGCGTAAAACAGCTACTTGGCTGCCTCAAGAGTAATTTCGCGAACGATCGTACGGCGCGGCAATGAAGACTCTGAATCGTTGAGATACTCGTTGATGTAAGGCCTGCGCCCCCACGGAGAATAGGCGATTCCGTTAGGGAAAGAGAGCCGCGCCTTTGCGGCCGCTCCATCCACGACCCCGCGCTTGCCATTGCCAAGGATGCGCTTGACGGTTCCATTCAACGCCACCTCGTAAATTTCGTGCGATTCAAAAGCGGTTACATAGAATCGATCCTTCATGAAGCACAAATGCCCTAGTCCTTTTTCGGAAACCGTCGCGAAGGACGTGACGACGCCTTTCGGATCGATCTTCAGCATCTTGTTGTCTCTGAAGTTGACGACAAAAAGATTTCCGTCGCCATCAAAGGAAATGCCATTTGGGCAACTGAAAAGATCGCTTTTTGCGAAGGATGAAACGGTGCCAGCTCTCGCAATCTTTGCGATGGAATTACCACGGCAGTTTGCGACATAGACATCATCTGTTTTCCTGTTGATGGCTATGCCTACAGGGCCGCTCAGGCCGCTGGTGACAAACGGCTGCGTTTGGCCTTTCCGATCAATTTTGGTGATTGAATCGGCATAGAAATTCGATTGCAAGAGATTGCCTTCATTGTCGATCGCATTGCCAGACGCGCCATAAAGGCCTGACGCAAATACATCACGCTTGCCCTCCGGCGTGATCTTCCAGACATACTCGCCAAAGTCGGCCACATAGATATTGCCTACAAGGTCGACCGCTACACCTCCGACGGCATGGCCCTCAATAACGTTGGTAAGCGAACGGATTTTAGTCTGCGCGCGCACAGAAACAGTCGCAACGAGCAGCGCCAACACGAGCGATAGTGCGCGACCGATGCCGGAATAAAAAAGAGCTGGCAATTTAATCAGGGGGCCTGTTTGAACTATCAAGTGGTAAGCGCTTGCGTTGGACATGAACTTATTCGCCTATTTGAGAGCCGTATTTGAGGTGAGTGACCCCGGATCCCGCGACCGAGCGGAAGAGCAAAGTTTGTTCCGGCGTAACGAGCGGACCTGTTTTCATAAAGGTCTTATGCTAAAACAGCGGCTTCGGTCGCTTCACTGTTGTTCGGCGTTCTGCGAAGAGTGTTTAGGAGTGCGAGACCTTCAGGCCAGTCGCCGAGTCCGCTGGCACTGTTGATGTGCCCAGCTTCACCGATCATCATGAGCTCACTGCCCCATGCCATCGCAAATGCTCGCGCGCGAGAAAGGGTGACATATGGATCGTTGGAGCTCGCAACCACAATGGTTCGAAATTTGAACCGCAGCAGCGGAACCGGCGCAAAGCCTGTAGCTCCCGATGGAAAACTCAGAGCCTCAGGGTCGCTGGGTGCAACCAGTAGCGCTCCACGAACACGTCTTGAGAACTCACCCACAGCCCAATGCGCGACCAGCACGCACGCGGCGCTATGAGCCACAAGCACCGTATCCGGCCCCGTTAGAACCAGGGCTTGATCGAGTTTCGCGATCCAATCGGCGCAGTGTGGCGTTTCCCAATCGTCTTGAATTACGCGAAGTAACGTATCGTCTCGGGCTTCCCACCGACTTTGCCAATGCCCGGGATCGGAGTCATGAAGTCCCGGAAGAATTAGGGTGCGCGTCATCTGGCTCCTTCAGGTGCAGCGGAGAAATTGCATGTGCCGTCAACCGCCTCTACGAAGGTGCGTTCTTCGCGAAGGATGATGCGTTTAGCTACCGCTGACTCGAAGTTCTTGCGCGCCTCAGCATCGGCTTTCAGCTTCTTTCGGTAAGCTTCATAAGATGCAAGGCTGTCGAAGGCAATCAGTCCCCAGGCAACATTGTTACTGCCCTCGTAGGGTAGGAAGTAGCCCACCAGACGGCCACCACACCGCGGGATGATGCGGCCCCAGTTTTCAGCGTACTCTTTGAAAGCTTCCCGCTGGTATGGATCGATTTCGTATCGGATGAAACACGTTATTGTCATATCTTTGTTACTGGTATGCGTGCTTGCGAGTAGCGAGCCAGGGTAATCTTTATCAACGGCGGACGCCCAAACGCTAAGGCGCTCTCCAAATAGAAAAAACAACAGACCGTCTCTGCATCGGGCGAAGAACCTCTTTCTAGATATGTTCGCTGTGCTCTGCTGCTGCTCATCTGGCTGCACTTGAGATTAGGATTTGTGCGCGGTGCATCCGCAGCTCGGCGCATGATATCGGCCGTTCGCTTCGACGTCGCCACCCTTGCCATACTTGTTTCTCGGTCGGGCCCAATCGGTCAGCGAATGATATGGCCCGTTCTCATTCCGTCCTTTCGGCATGACGTCGAGGTATCCATAAATGCCAAGAAATTGTTCGCCGCCTCGGCCATAAGTCGAGTAGGTATGGAAGATCTCTCCTGAGTCGTCCTTGTAGAAAACGCTGTCGCCCGACAAATCTTCCAGTCCAGCCGCCCATTCCGGCGCTTGTTGAAAATTGTAGAGCGCGCGACCTGCGGCGACCTCCTCGGGCTTGAAAGAGACTTTGAAGTCATAATTAAAATCGTTGTGGAAGGATGAAACCCAACGGAAACGCCAGCCCATCCGCTTGCGGACGACTTCGATCTCGTCGATCGGCGCGCGGGCGACAACCACATAGGTCACATCGTTGTTTTCGAGATGCTCAAGCAGGCCTTCAACATGATCCACCTCAAGCGAGCACCCCACGCACTGATGCGCGGCGCCCGGACCCATCATGAAGTGTTTGATAAAGAGTTGGCTCCGGCCGTCGAACAAGTCAGCCAGCGCGACTTTTCCTTCCAGGGCGTCGAAGACATACTCCTTTTGGATTTTCACCCAGGGAAGCTCGCGACGATGTCGGCTTATTTCGTCACGCAGTCGGGTTAGTTCTTTTTCCCGCTCCAGCAAATCCTTGCGAGCAACCAGCCACTCTGCTTTCGACGCGATCTTATGGGGATTAACTCCGTTAATCCCTGTTTTTTTGCGTTCCATTGCTTCGATTTGCATTTTCAGTCTCCTCTGTTTGATGATTTTGTTTGGATTTCGAAAAAAGCTTCTTCAAGGCTAGCGCCGTTAGGCCGCCAGTTGAGCTGGCACCGATTGCTGTCAACAGCGCGGTTGTTATACAGGCGGGGCACATAGTTGGTTTCGTTTCACTTCATCTATTACGACGAATGGCGAACGGCATTTTGGACATCTTTCCTCTGCGCTATTAGCCCTCCAGCGGCTCGTCACTGTCCCTTTATTTCTTTACAAATTTGAGCGCCATCGAGTTTAGACAGTAGCGGAGATATGTTGGAGCCGGACCATCATTGAACAAGTGCCCAAGATACGATCCGCAGCGCGCGCATTTTACCTCGTCACGTGTCATCCCATGACTGTTATCGATAGTTTCCGTTATTTTGTCCGTGGCCAGCGGCGCATAGAAACTGGGCCAGCCGGTTCGCGATTCAAACTTCGAATCGGAACTGAACAACTTACTTCCGCAAGCGGCACAGAGATAGATCCCTTGCTGATGATTGTTCCAATACGCATTCTTATATGGCGCCTCTGTTTTGGCTTCTCGCAGGACCTGAAATTGGCCGGGCGTCAGGATCTTTCGCCATTGGTCATCACGCAATGTCAGCTTTTGCGTCATCGGAGTAGACTCGATTTGCCGCCGGATTCGTGCGGCTTCTGCGTCTTCCGCCATGCTGAGCTGGACGGGCAAGATACAGAGCAGAAACAAGGATAAAGGTTTCATTCTCTGTTAACTCTCAATGATCGGTTATTAGTTTAAGGTTTCTTCAGACCGAGTTTCTTAAGCTTCGGCTCTATTATTTGCCGGACGTACGGATTGTTTGGGTTTTTCCGGCAGAAGTTTTGATGATTTTCTGGCGCCGGGCGAAATGATCCCGCTCGAGTGATCTCAGTTGCGATCGGTTTTGAATACGATTTTTGCGCCTGTGCCTTCGATTTCTCGGCTGCTACGTGTTGCTGTTCGTCGACGAAAAAGACGGCGGAGCGATATTGCTTTCCAGTATCCGGGCCCTGTGCATCGACTTCGGTCGGATCATGCGCCCGCCAGAACAGATTAAGTAGCTTGTCATAGCTGGTTTTAGCGGGATCAAACGTGACTTGAACGGTCTCGGCTTTTTGCATGTAGCCCGAGACTACCGAGGTCACGCCTGGCGCTTGTTGAAAAACTGCCTCCGTGCACCAAAAACAACCGCCCGCGAAATAAGCTACGTTTGCCTGGCCACTTTGCGCCTGCGGACAAAACGCCGTGGCCCAGAGCAAGATCAGCGACAGCAATCGAAAGAACGACTTGGATTTATATTTGATCGAAGACGAACCACAAACCTTCCACATAGTACATCAACTCTTCGGTATCGTCTGATGTAGCAATGGCCACTTGAGAGAAGACGATAATGCCAGTTGCGCTTTGGAATACGCGTGCAAATTGAACAAGAACTGTAGGAAACGGGGAAAATCGGCATGTCCAGGAGCGAATCGCCTCTGAAGAAACGGCGGCGCCGTTCGATTATCGCGTTCGAAATGATTCGGCTCGACCGGAGCGCAACCGAACCATTGCACGAGCAACTTTATCGCCAGATTCGTGATGAGCTGAAATCGGGCGCCTTTGCCGATGCCGCGTCTCGGCTTCCCTCCTCTCGAGCTTTGGCTATCGACCTGGGAATCTCAAGATTGACCGTTAACCTCGCATTCTCAAAGCTCCAGGCAGAAGGCTATCTGCGCTCGAAGGCCGGTTCGGGAACCTTTGTGGCGAATCCTCTCCCCGAGAGGTTCTTAACTGCAGACAAATTCGCCACGGAACGAATCCGCGGTGGCGGACCAAAAGCACATCGACTGGTCGAGCGTCGAGCCCGTATCTCCAACCGGGTAAGAGCTATTCCAGATCGACGTCAAGGGACGCAGTTTGATCTCGGAGCGCTGGGCGCCGGGGCGGGTGTTTCCCTGGTCCCGGGACTCCCGGCGGTCGATGAATTCCCCATCGATATTTGGGAACGGTTGCGGTCCCGGGTGCTCGCACAAAAGGGCACTCATCTGCTGCGACATGCGTCGAGTCGTGGTGACGCGGATTTGCGCAAAGCGATTGCCACGTACCTGTGCGATTTTAGAGGCGCACGCTGTCACCCAGATCAAGTCCTGATCGTCGGAGGAATGCAGCAGGCGATGCTGATTAGTGCCATGGCCCTGCTCGATCCGGGCGAGCCTGTGTGGATGGAAGATCCCGGTTTTCACCAGGCGCGCAGAGTTTTTACTCTAGCAGGCGCCCAAGTCGTTCCGAAGCCGTTGAACCACGAAGGAATTGTGATCGCGCGGTCGCCGAGAGAAAAGCGGCCAAAAATCATCCATATAACCCCTTCGCATCAATATCCGCTCGGCATGACGATGAGTTTCGAGCGCAGGACAGGCCTGCTCGATTTTGCGCGCGCTCACGAAGCATTTGTTTTTGAAGACGACTTTTACGCGGAATTCCGCTTTACCGGACCGCCGCTCCCTTGCTTGCAGGGGATCGACGATTTCGGCCGCGTTATTTACGCCGGTACGATGAGCAAGATTCTTTATCCTTCGTTGCGACTGGGCTACGTCGTCGCGCCAGAGGCGCTGATCGATCCGTTGGTAAAAATCCGCAGCACAATGGATCAACACTCGTCTGCGATTGATCAGGCTACGCTGGCGCGTTTCATCGCCGAGGGATTTTTCCTCAGTCACATCAAACGAATGCGAAAAATCTACGCCGAGCGGCGAGACGCATTCATCAAACGATTCAATGAGTTGCTCGGTGATCGTTTCACTTTGCAGGTTCCGGAGGGCGGATTGAACATGGTCGCGTGGCTGAAACGCGAGCAAGACTTCGCAGCAATTAGCCGTGTTACTCTTCAGATCGGAGTCAAGCCTTCACCACTGTCATTTTACTGCATTCGAGCCAGGCCCAAACCGGCGTTCGTCTTCGGTTTCGCCGGTTGGACGCCGGCACAGATTCGAGAAAGTCTGGTCAAACTCGCGTCATCACTCCAAAGGGCCGGGATTCGTTAGGCAAAGCAATGGGTAGCATGTCTAACAAGAAATCGCTCGCAAAGAAAAGGCGCAGGCGTTCAATCATCGCGTTTGAAATGATTCGACTTGATCGCATGTCCACCGAACCGCTCCACCAGCAGCTTTATCGGCAGATTCGCGATGAGCTAAGATCGGGCAGCTTTATCGATGGCGCCTCCCGGCTTCCGTCCTCACGCGCGCTGGCTGCCGACCTGGGCATCTCCAGACTAACAGTCAATCTTGCGTTCTCAAAGCTTCACGCAGAAGGCTATCTTCGTTCAAAGGCCAAATCCGGAACGTTTGTAGCATACCCTCTTCCTGAGAGCTTTCTGAGCGCAGACAAGTTCGCCCGCCGTACGGCGGGACGAAGCGGACCGGAGGCCCATCCGGCGACGGTGTCTCGCGTTCGTATTTCTGATCGGGTGAGAGCCATTCCGGATCAGCGCGTAGGAAAACAGTTTGATCTCGGCGCAACGGGCGCTGGCGCGGGCGTTTCGCTTGTCCCGAGTATTCCGGCGGTCGATGAATTTCCGACAGGAGTATGGGAGCGGCTTAGAGCACAGGTTCTCGCGAAGAAGGGAGCCCACCTGTTGCGTTATGCGTCGAATCGCGGCGATTCAGACCTGCGCAACGCACTCGCGGCTTATTTGTGCGATTTCAGAGCAGCGCGCTGTCATCCCGAGCAGATCGTGATTGTGGGTGGGATGCAGCAAGCCATGTTGATAAGCGCAACGGCACTGCTAAATCCGGGCGAACCCGCGTGGATTGAAGATCCGTGTTATCAGCAGACCCGAAGAGTACTGACTCTGGCCGACGCCCGGATAATTCCAAAGCCGCTAGACGATCAGGGAATCATGATTGCGCGAGCCCCAAAAGAACCTTTTCCAAAACTCATCTACGTAACGCCTTCGCATCAGTTTCCTCTAGGGGTGACAATGAGTTTCCAGCGCAGGACGGCCTTGCTCGATTTCGCGCGCGCGCATAACACGTTCGTCTTCGAAGACGATTACGACGCCGAATTCCGTTTCACCGGACCGCCACTCCCTTCGTTGCAGGGGATCGATCACTCCGGCCGGGTGATTTACGCGGGAACGATGAGCAAGATTCTTTGTCCCTCTTTGCGTCTGGGGTACATCGTTGCACCGGAGCCGCTGGTCGATTCGTTCATCAAGATCCGCAGCGCGATGGATCAACACTCGTCGCCGATCGACCAGGCGACGCTGGCACGATTTATCACAGAGGGATTTTTTCTCAGTCACGTCAAACGGATGCGAAAATTATATTCTGAGCGACGAGATTTTTTCATCGAACAGTTCAACAAGTTACTGGGTGATCGTTTCACGTTGCAGGTTCCAGAAGCTGGATTGAACATCGTCGCCTGGCTGAAGCAGGAGGAAGACTTTCAAATGATCAGGCGTATCACATTAGATATCGGAGTAAGACCGTCAGCGCTCTCATTTTTTTGCATCGAGGCGAAGCTAAAGCCAGCGTTCGTGTTTGGTTTTGCAGCCTGGACGCCAGCGCAGATTCGAGAAAGCCTTGTTAAACTCGCGTCTGCACTTAAGACAAGGCCAACTTAACCGTCACTTGGGACCACTACTGCTTCTGGTGTGCCAGACGCTCTTCCTGTTTGAGGTAAGGTCGCCTCTTCATTGGCCGAAGCCGCCATCGAGCGTCCATTGAAGTTTTTCAGGTAGCTGCGCGGCTTCGCTCCAAGTCTCCGTTCAAATGCGCGCCGGAATGTTTGCGCGTCCGAAAAGCCAACAGAGGCCGCGATGATCTCCAGAGTTCGCTTCGGAACGGCCAGGCGGCGCTTTGCTTCGTTGATGCGCAGATTCTCTACAAACTCTGCCGGCGCACTGCCGAACACACTTTTGAACGCCCGATTAAAATGGCTCGGAGACATGCACGCTCTGCGCGCCAGTGTATTGACCGAAAGATCCTCGTGCAAATTTCGCATGATCCAGGGGATAAGCTCTGCAAACCGATCAGCGGGTTGACTGTCAAACACGAGCGGGTTGGGCAATTTATGTTGGCCATTGCCGTTTATCGGGGCGCTTACAAACTCCTGGGCCACCACGGATGCGACATGGCGGCCATAGTCTTCTTCGATCAGAGCGAGCGAAAGATCGATAGCCGCACTGGCGCCGGAAGACGTGTAAAAGTCGCCATCTTTAACGAGATGCCTTCTGGGATCGACGCGCAGGTTTGAGAAAGATCGTGCTACATCGTTTGCGTAACGCCAGTGGGTGGTGACTTCACGGCCATCGAGTAACCCGGTTGGCGCCACTCCATAAATCCCACCGCCGATCGCAGCGACGCGCCGCGTCTCGTTTACGCGCGCCAGGACCCAATCGGCAATCCTTTCACTAACTAAAGATCGCCGGAGCCCATCACCGCCTGGAATCACAATCGTGTCCAACTCGGACACCGTTTCGAGCGTGCTGTCCGGCCAGAACGCGATCCCCGATTCAGCGCGAAAACATTCGGAAGTAAAGCCAATCGTGCTGATCTGGTAACACGAAATCCGATTTCCATAACCGCCATCGAGAGTCGCAGCTGCAAGAACATCGGCAGCGCGCGTCAACTCCGATGCAGCGACGCGCTCAAAACCAAGAAAGCCAATGAGCTTTGGATTCATTACCTCTCTGAATCCACAATATCCAATCCTCCGAAGTTCCTGGTAGGACATAGAACCGACATTACGTGCCACTAGCGTGTAATTCTTGATTTCTTATAAGCTGCCGGAAGAGCTGCA
>QHPC01000034.1 GCA_003218915.1 Verrucomicrobiota bacterium | reverse complement strand
GCCGATCCGTGACACACTGGAAACTTTGCGCACAGCTGGGCTCGGCTCGATCACGGGCGGCGGCGCGGAGATTTTCGATCCTGCCGTCCGCGATAAAATCTGCCGCGGCAAAGAAACCGCTGCCGAATGGCTCGACGTTCATCGGACGTGGCATTCAATGGGTGGCCGCAGCACTTGCACGATGCTATACGGGCACATCGAGACGCTTCCACAGCGGGTGGATCATTTGTGCCAGCTCCGGGGATTACAGGATGAGGCAGGCGGATTCACCGGTTTTGTTCCGTTCGCTTTCGAACCGTCCCAATCCCATGGGATCCTCGCCCAGATCAAGCGCGCCTCGGCAGTCGAACAGCTTCGCAATCTCGCAGTGAGCCGCATTTATCTGGATAACATCGATCATCTCACCGCCTATTGGGTCAGTCTGGGGTTGCCTCTAGCACAGGTGTCGCTCAGCTATGGCGTGGACGATCTGCATGGGACGATTCTGGAGGAAAAAATATTCCACATGGCCGGAGCGACCACTCCGCAGCAGCAGACTGTGGCCGCTCTCGAACATGCAATCCGCGAAGCGGGTCGCGAACCGATGCAGCGTGACAGCCATTATCGGCATTTGAATGGCGTGGTGCGAACCGGCGGGCCTGGCGAGTCGGAATTAGCCTGCGCGTAAGGGATAACTAAAAAGTGAGAGGTGGGATGTGAGAGGAGAGAAGTGACAGACGGAAATCACGAGCATTTACTTCTCACCTCTCACTAATCGCATCTCACATTGAACTCCCTCCGCATCGGTTGCGTAAAATATCTCAACGCCCGCCCACTCATCCACGGCTGGGAGGGCGACGTGGACTTCGATCATCCATCGGCGCTCTGCAATAAACTTGCGGCCGGGAAACTCGATGTTGCGCTCGTCTCCAGCTTCGAATTTCTGCGTAACCCTATTTACCGGATCGTTGATGACGTTTCCATTTCCTCGGACGGACCGGTTTACAGTGTCGTTGTCGCGCACCGCGGCGAAATTGGCCAGATCGAAGAGATCGAACTCGACCCTGCATCAGAAACTTCTGCCAATCTTTTGAGTTGTTTAATTGCGGAACTCGGATTGCCTCCGCGCCTGGTTCGGCGCAGCATGGCGGCATGGCCTGGCGCGGCGGAATTAAAAACAGGCCGTCGCGCGCGACTGCTCATCGGCGATCAAGCCGTCCGTTTCCGGCAACAGTACGCGAACGAATTTTCTTTCTGGGACCTCGGGGAAGAGTGGCAGAAACCCGTCGGACTGCCGTTTGTTTACGCTCTCTGGCTTATTCGTCCCGAAGTCGGCGATCCAAAACAAATCGCAAACCGCCTCCGCAATCTCCGAGATGGAAACCTTGCCAATCTCGACGATCTAATCGCAGAACTTGTAGCCGGGGTCGCCGATCCCAGTTCCCAAAAGGAACTCACGCGCGAATTCCTTTCGCGCTATTACCGTGAACATCTTCGATTTAACTTTGGCGAAAAAGAAAAAGAAGGTCTGCGAATTTTCGCAAATCTGTGCATAAAACACAGTCTGCTTCCAAAGCGCGACTTCGCGTTCCATGTTGTTTAGCGAGCGGTTTCGTTTGTTGAAGAACTATTGCTTCGCCTCCCCCAGATCAAGGTCGAGGTCGTAGAGTTTCCAGTCCAAACCTGTGAAACGGAACCGAAGTTTGATTCCCTCTCGATCGACCACAAAAGTGCGCGGACCGGTGAAGAATGCGTGTTTTACTTTTGACCAGTCTCCAGTTTTACCGGTAGGAAACCGAAACTCCTGCGGATGCCTGAGGTTCTTCAGGACTTCCGGATTAGATATCAGGGCGGCGATTCCCTCTGGAGTTACGTAAGCATCAATGATTGAGTCGATCAGTGTTGGTCCGAGGTTATTCCACCACTTATGAGTTGCCGTTCTCTGGGCGAATCGCGCGACAAGCTGTTTCTTTAGCGAAGCTCGAATAGCTGGAAAATCCATGCGTGAACTCAGTGCCACGCTATCACCAGACCGCAGCGCTGCGGTGAATCGCCAGAATGAAAAGTACGGCGACGCTCCGTAGACTAGCAGAAGAAAAACGACGATGAGCACTAACCAGCGAAATCTCATTTAATTAATTGGCTGTGACACGGGCGGATCATCCGCCCGATTTTCGATGCATCTTTAACCTGAGGGTACCGGCCCAATTTTCTTCCAATACTGAAGAATCAGTCCACTTCCTGGAGGGGACGTGAACCTTGTCGGGCGCGGGCCACCGAGCGCACCCCAACACGCGCGCTTATGGTTTGCATCGAGAATCTCGTAGATGCCTCGCGTTAGTTGACCCGCATGTAAACCACCTTCTGCGATTGAATCAACTTGTTTGGGGTTCGTAGTGGGATTCACCGTAAAAGTCCCGGCTGGATGCGTACCAACGCCGCTCGCCTTTGGAAATCGGAATGTGTTGTGATCGGTGATCAGGATTGTATTTCGCGCCACACTCGCAGGCACGGGTTTCCCGTTTACCACTCCGCGGGTTAGTTGCCACGTGCCCGACAATCGTTCGTAATCTCTCAGGGCAGCTGCAGACTGCGTGGTTGAACCGCTTGGTCCGCTGGATGCGCAACCCGCGGCGGTGAGTAAATCTTGTCAGAAAATGTTCCGCAAATAAACTGATCAGTGCAAACCCGCGCAGATAAATCGGTTTCATCTTCAACGGACAGCGAGCCTTTTACGCGGCAAAGCCGCGTAGAAGCTAATTTCGCCGGTGAGCAGCCACTTGGAAAACTTACCCGGGCGCAAAGCCGATGGATCATTGCGCGGCCGGAAGAGCTGAACGCCGACACGTCGGGAATTTCGTGGAGCGAAATTTGCGGTTCGGAGTGCATCGCGCGGTTACTTTTACGAAAAGGGTTTCGTGACGCCGAAGAGGTGAACGCGTTTCTGCAGCCACGCCTGAGCTTGCTGAGCGATCCATTTTTATTGCCCCAAATGCATGCGGCTGTTTCTCGCTTTTTCGCTGCCTTAGATCGACGGGAACGCATCGTGCTCTTTGGCGATTACGATGTGGATGGCGTGACATCGCTGGCATTGCTTGCGGAAATGTTGCGCGCATACGGTGGCGCTCCGGAATTGTTTTTGCCGTTGCGTATGGAGGAGGGGTACGGTTTGAGCCCCGAGAGCGTCGAGCGTTGTCTCGGGCAATATCGACCTCAACTGCTGATCGCTGTCGATTGCGGGACCTCATCAGTCAGTGAGATTGCCGATCTCCGGAAACGCGGCGTGGACGTCATCGTGCTCGACCATCATGAGCCCAAGTCGGCGTTACCCGACTGCATTGCGATTGTAAACCCGAAAACTACAGACTCCGATTTCGAATATCTCTGCAGCGTCGGGATTGTTTTCAAACTTTGCCATGCATTGCTGAAAACGCGGCCAGTGCCTGAGTTCGATTTGAAATCAAAGCTCGACCTTGTGGCCCTCGGCACGGTCGCGGACATCGTGCCACTTCGTGACGAAAATCGCGTTTTAGTGCAGCGCGGCGCTATCGAAATCGCCCAGACTTCACGTGTTGGGCTGAAGAAATTAATGCAGGTTGCCGGGGTGCGGCCACCAATTTTGCCCGAGGACATTGGTTTTCGGCTTGGTCCGCGATTAAACGCTGCTGGGCGTTTGAGTACGGCGGAGAAATCTTTACGTCTATTGCTCACTCACGATGAAGGCGAAGCTACGATGCTCGCGGCAGAGCTCGACGGGCAGAATCGCGAGCGCCAGGAAGTGGAAAAACAAATTCTCGACGCGGCGATAAAGAAGATCGAGGATCGGTTCGATGTGACGCGTGACGCAGCCATCGTGGTTGGCGAGCGCGGCTGGCATCCGGGAGTTCTTGGCATTGTGGCCTCTCGGATCGCTCGAAGGTATCATCGACCAACCATCGTGATCGGCTTCGATGAGAATGGAATCGGCAAAGGAAGCGGGCGAAGCATTGAAGGGTTGAATCTCGTCGAAGCGTTGGGCTCTTGCGCGGCCACGCTCGACAAATTCGGCGGACACGAAATGGCAGCGGGTCTTGCGCTGCACGAGAAAAATTTCAACCTGTTCGCTGAAGAATTTCGCAAAGCTGCACGGGGACTTCTTGCCGACCAAGCTCTTCAACCTTGCGTGCGACTGGACCATGAGCTGGCGTTCACGGAGATCGATATAGATTTTCTGCGGTGGCACGAAATGTTGCAGCCATTTGGAAACGGAAATCGCCAGCCGCTTTTCTTTGCGCGCGCGGTCGAGGCGGTCGCACCGCCGCGGGTGGTGAACGATAAACATCTCATCTTTCGTCTACGTCAGGGCAGTCGCCATCGCCGTGCGGTTTATTTTGACGGCGTGACGAATCCACTGCCGCCAACGCCGTGGGACATCGCATTTCGGATTCGCGCCGACGAATATGAGGGCGAAACCCTGGTCGCCATGCATATCGAAGCGGTGCGGGCGGCCGAACGCCGCCCTTGCGAACAGTAATCCGTGACAGTGAAGAGCACCAAGTTAGCTAACCGATCACCGATCAGCGATGACGGATCACAAACGCCTGCGGAAGCCTCGCTCAGCAGCGTTCCAATTTCGCAGTCGCTCGAAGAATTAAGTTGGATCCCGCGCCCGAAGCTTCTCGCACTGCGGCGGCTGGGCATCGAGACGGTGGAAGATCTGCTTACGCATTTTCCGCGGCGCCATGAAGACCGGACGGAATTCCCGAAGTTTCCTCGCGAAGAAAGCGATATTCCGGTCTGTCTTTGCGGGGAGGTAGTCAAGACGTCGCTGCGTCGCTTCGGTGGTTGGAAGAAAATTTTCGAAGCCACGTTGCAAGAATCGGACCCAAACGCTCTGAGCGAGCCGCTCGTATGCCGATGGTTCAATCTGCATTACGTGCAGAAAATGATCGCCACCGGCCAACGCATGGTGGTCTTTGGTAAGCCGCGGCTGCGCGGAAAGCGAATTTGCGTGGACCATCCGGAGTTCGAGGTGATTGAGAATGACGAAGAGATCTCGATCCATTTTCGCAGAATCACGCCGATCTACCCCGCGACAGAAGGCCTTTCACAGCGCGTCTTGCGCAGCATGATTTACAGACTATTGAGTGAACTTCCATCGGCGCCTGCTGGATTGGAAACATTAGCTCCAAGCAATCTTGTGCGTGGCGAGAGACGCGAAGCGATTCGTACGATCCATTTTCCGGACAGCTGGGACGCGCGTGACGCCGCGCGGCAACATCTGGTGCTCACTGAGTTCTTCGTGATGCAAATGCTCATTACATCGCGACGTGCTGATGCCTCAACCCGCCGAGGCGAGAAGCACTGCGGGGCCGGCGCGTTGCGCGACAGCTTTCTGAAGTCGTTGCCCTTCGAGTTAACTGCGGCGCAATCCAAAGTGATTGGTGAAATCCGGCGCGACCTGGCGGCGAGTCATCCGATGAATCGTTTGTTACAGGGCGACGTGGGCTCGGGAAAAACCGTTGTCGCCATAGCGGCAATGCTACTTGCCGTCGAGAGCGGCTATCAGGCCGCGTTCATGGCGCCTACGCAAATTCTGGCAGAGCAACATAATGATGTCTTGCGGCGGTGGCTCGAGCCGCTGGGCGTACGCATAGCGCTGCGAACTGCCGCGCGGCAGGAGGAAAGCGGGCCATTGCCATTGTTTGAGCGCGTGCAGGGATCGCCGAGCGAAAGAGGTCCGGGGCGCACAGGCTGCCAGCCTGTCGTGCCCGGCAGCCTGCCGGACACACGAGCGCGTTCAATGTTGGGTGGCATGGATGGGCCGCGCTATCACCATCGTAATCTTCCACATTTCGAGCGGCCTTGGGCGAAGTACGCAATCACGTTTGCAACGCGAGATCACAGGCAATTGTCGGAGAAAGCGCGTGACATCGTGTTCGAATCAATAATGCGTTGGAAGGATCGGCGGTACGAATTGTACGCGGCCTG
>QHPC01000033.1 GCA_003218915.1 Verrucomicrobiota bacterium | reverse complement strand
AAGGAAGTAAAGAAGGGCCAGGAGTACGCCATCCTGCATTGCACGTGCTGACCGGGGATTTGGGAAACCGAATCGCTTATGAAGTCCACCTGGCACAAACATCTGATCATTTGTCTGTTTCTCGGGCTGTTGGCGATTCCGATCTATTTCCTGGATCTGGCGTTGATGAGAGGAGGCGGCGGTAATTGGATCACGCTGGATTTCAGGGGGCTTATCTTTTGGACTTACATGACGTTGCTCGCCATCGACATCGTCTTAAGTTCAATTGGCGTCATCTTATTTCCGAAGTCGGGAGCGTTGCGCATTCATTTTTGGTCAATGGTGCTTTCTGTGACGCTGCTCGCCCCAGGTTTCGTCGTTTACGGAAAACTGCTGCGCGCACAGGCTATCACCAGTTGACGGCGAACTTTAGTCCAGAGGTCGCTGATGAGGTGGTGCTATTTCCCCGATGGCACCTATGAAGAGAGGCGGGGGCGGGAATCGAACCCGCGAATAGCGGTTTTGCAGACCGCGACCTTACCACTTGGCTACCCCGCCATTTGTGCGAGGAATGAGCGTAACGTGGGAGCACAGTGTGTCAACGCGGCGAAGCGATTCGTACCAACGAATGTGATTCGTGATTGGTGATTGGTGATTAGTGAAATGATTAACGATTCAATGCCGAAAGCCATCGCGAGCAAGCGATCTAACGGTTATCTTGGCCGGTGACATCTCGCTCCTCACAACTGTTTGCAGCCGCCCAATCACGGATTCCCGGCGGTGTTAACTCGCCCGTGCGCGCGTTCCGCAACGTGGACGGCGCTCCGTTTTTTGTGGCCCGCGCGAAGGGCGCGAAGATTTGGGATGTCGATGGGAAGGAATACATCGACTACGTGGGAAGCTGGGGACCGGCAATCCTCGGCCACGCGCCGAAAGTTGTTGTGGACGCGGTGCGCGAGGCAGCAACGCGCGGCTTAAGTTTTGGAATTCCGAATCCGCTGGAAGTGGAGATGGCGGAATTGATCTGCGATTGGGTGCCCTCGATCAAGAAAGTGCGGATGGTAAACAGCGGCACAGAAGCGACCATGTCGTGCATTCGTCTCGCGCGTGCCTTCACCCAACGCGATAAAATCATTAAGTTCGACGGTTGTTATCATGGCCATGTCGATGGGCTCCTGGTGAAAACAGGCAGTGGCGCGCTGACTCACGGACGGCCTGACAGCGCGGGCGTGCCGCAGGCATTTGCCGATCTCACCATCTCGCTTCCGTTCAATGACGCCGATCGTGTACGAAGGGTCTTTGCTGAGAACAAGGGGGAAATCGCAGCGGTAATCGTTGAGCCTGTTCCCGCCAACGCGGGTCTTTATCTTCCGAGCGATGATTTTTTGTCGATCGTGCGAAACGAGTGCACAGCCAATGGCGCGCTTTTGATTTTTGACGAAGTCATTACCGGCTTCCGCCTGGCGCGCGGCGGCGCACAGGAAATTTACGGCATCAAACCCGATCTTACGGCGTTAGGAAAAGTGATTGGCGGCGGACTCCCTGTCGGTGCGTTCGGCGGAGCAGCCGAAATCATGGACCAGCTTTCGCCTGATGGTCCCGTGTACCAGGCGGGGACGTTGTCTGGAAATCCTCTGGCAATGGCCGCAGGTCTCGCGCAACTGCGCGAGATCGAACGCATCAACGGATGGAAATTACTCGAAGAACTTGGCGCGCAATTCGAAAAGCTCGCGCGAAATGCCATCACATTCGCAAAGACCGATGTCACGTTTCACAGGGTCGGTTCGATGTTCTGCTTGTTCTTCGCCCCGGGACCGATCGTCGATCTCGCCGGCGCGCGCCGGAGCGATTTGAGAACGTTCGCGAGATTTTTTCATCCTTGTTTAAAGAGTGGCATCTACTTCGCGCCATCTCAGTTTGAAACAGGTTTTGTATCCACGGCGCACACGCCGGACGACCTGGAGCGCACAGGCGCCGCAGTTCACGAAGTGCTGGCGACCTTGTAACAAGGCTGGTTGGCGCAGCTCCTCGCGGACATTGTTTTATCACATATGTGGTCGAAAATTGTCCAAAGACCTAGGGAGCAGGTAATTTTCGGCCGCGCATTTCTCTTTTGTCATTCCGAGCGAGGTCGAGGAATCTCTTGATTGAAGCCCCTCAACCATCGAGACATGTCTCCAGCCTTCGCATGAAGCTACGGCTTGGCATACGACTTCGCTCGACATGATAACGTCGGCAAACCAACGAATTCGTCCCGCGGCGAAATTCTTTTTGGAAGGCGACAAGAAGTTTTTCGTCAAAGGCGTCACATACGGTCCCTTCAAGCCGGACGCGGAAGGAAACTATCTCGGGCTGCCCGAGCAGGTCGATGCCGATCTCGTCCTCATGCGCCAGGCCGGATTGAATGTTGTGCGGATTTATCACGCACCGCCTCCCTGGTTTCTGGACCGATGCACTAACGCAGGGATGCGCGTGTTAGTGACGCTTCCCTGGGAAAAGCATATCGAGTTCCTGCGCGAGCGGTCGATTCGCAGGCAAATTGCCGAAGCAGTCCGGGAGACGGTGAGCAAATACGCCGGCCATCCAGCAATTCTTGGCTATCTGGTCGGCAATGAAATCTCCAGCACAATGGCCCGCTGGCTCGGCGCGCGTCGGGTGATTGAATTTGTGGAGGAACTAATTCGGATCGGCCGCGCTATCGATCCGGATGCCCTCTTTTCCTATGCCACTTACCCGCCAACGGAATATCTGCTGCCGCAGAATGCCGATTTTTGCTGTTTCAATGTTTATCTTCACAATCAGCGTGACTTCGAAGGTTACCTGTTGCGACTGCAAAATCTCACAGGCGAGCATCCGCTCATTCTGGGGGAATTCGGCATGGACACGATCCGGCATTCACAGGAAGAGCAGGCCGAGATGCTCGGCTGGCATATCGACAGCGTGGTAAAATGTGGTCTTGCTGGAACCATTTTTTTTACCTGGACGGACGAATGGTTCACGGGCGGGCAGGAAATTACCGACTGGGCGTTTGGGATCGTTACGCGGGAACGCCAACCGAAGAAGGCGTTCTACATG
>QHPC01000235.1 GCA_003218915.1 Verrucomicrobiota bacterium | reverse complement strand
GTCGGAGTTTCCGTTCTGGTTGAAAGAATTGGCCGGCGCCTGTCCGCGATTGAATTTTCAGATCGGCTTCTTTTTGAAGTGCTCGACCAAAACGGAGTCGCGCTTTTTGCCAGTGATTTTAAGCCAAATCCTGCAACGCCTGCGCCGAAGGCAAATGAAGGGTTGATTAAAGAGATCGGCCTGAGCAAAAGCGGGCATTTCGAGCGTCACGGTAATCTTTATTCTTTCAGCCCGATCGAATCCACCGGTTGGGTGGCGGTAGTGGTGCAGCCGCGACCCCTGGCTTACAAACCGGTTCACGATCTTTTGGGACGAATGACGGTACTGGCAGCCTGGTTGATCGTGCTCACCGCGGTCTTCGCATGGCTGGGCAGTGCGTATTACCAGCGCCAACTGGAAGCCAAGCAGCGGCTGGAGCGCGAAGTCATCTTCAACGAAAAAATGCTTGCGAACATGCCCGGCGGCATCGCCTTCATCGATCCGGCTTCCCGCCTGTTCCTCCACGCCAACTATGCGTTTGCCCAGATGGCGGAACGTTTTGGCAACGTGCAACCCGGTCGCGATATCACGGAAACTGCCTACGACGACGTGAAAATTGCGCCGCCCGGAGCGATCGAGAGGGTACTTACCTTCGGAACGCCATTTCAACTAATTGAACATCCGCTGAAAGATAAGACGGGTATGACGCATTTTTTGAATATCAGTTTGCTCCGGCTGCAAGGCTCGCAGGAAACCATCCAAGGCGTGCTCTATCTGGTCGAAGACAAGACACGGGATGTCACGCTGCGGCAGGAATTGATTGGCGCCAACGCTGCGAAAGACCAGTTCCTGGCCTTGCTGTCACATGAGCTGCGAAGTCCACTCTCGCCGGTAATTGCGATGGTAGGTGAGTTGGAAGCCGAGCTATCAGATTCCCGGCCCGTCAGGGAAGCACTTGAGGTCGTTCGGCGTAACGTCGAACTGGAAGCACGGCTCATTGACGATTTGCTCGACGTGACCCGAATTGCCAAGGGGAAGTTGCAATTGAGCTTTGAACCGATCTGCGTGCATCAAATCCTGCAGCGCGCTTATGAAATATGCCGGGAGGAAATCGCTGCCAAGAATCTCGAAGCGGAATTTCATCTTCGCGCTACTCAAACCCATGTGGAAGGGGACCCGGCGCGACTGCAACAAGTCTTTTGGAATTTGATCAAGAACAGTGTGAAATTTACACCCGAAAAAGGCCGGATCACCATCGAGACGCTTAACCCCACGCCGGGAAAAATTGAGGTCCGGGTTATCGACACCGGCATCGGCATCGAGCCGGAAAAAATCGATAAAATCTTTAATGCGTTCGAGCAGGGGGCTGAGATCACCCGACGTTTTGGAGGACTCGGACTCGGTCTGGCGATTTCAAAGGCGCTGATCGACGCGCATGACGGAAAAATCCGCGTGGAAAGTTCTGGCAAGGATCAGGGCGCCATCTTTTCGCTGGAGCTAAACACCGTCGTCACGCCGGCCGGCGCCGACGGCGAGAAACAAGATCAACCGGCAGGCCCTGAGCGAGAATTGGCCGTTGCAAGACATCGACGCGTCCTGCTGGTGGACGATCATCATGACACGTGCATCGGCATGAAACGAATGCTGGAGCGCCGTGGTTACGAAATTACCGTGGCGCATTCCGCTGACCAGGCCGTGGAGAAAGTGCGCACACAGGATTTCGATCTGCTAATCAGCGACATCGGATTGCCGGACCGCAGCGGTTACGAATTAATGCGTGAAGTGCGTCTTAACAAAAACTTGCCCGGAATCGCACTTAGCGGCTTTGGAACTGAACAAGACATAAACCAAGCCAGAGCGGCAGGGTTCTCCGAGCATCTCACCAAGCCGATCAATTTTGAGCGCCTGGAAAAGACGATTCAGGATCTGCTCTCGTAACGCTTTTGTGGAGCCGAAGCCCCTGGCGTTTCCCTATCCGCTGTTCGGTGCAGTCGTTTCCGTCTTGGTCCCGCGCTCTGCTGCTTCCTTTAATTCTCGTGAAAGCTTCTCAACGCGCTGACGCATAATCTTGCCAGCTTTGAATTTCACGGTGGCGCGCGGTGGAATAACAAAACTGCTACCGGGCTGATTTGGGTTTCGACCGACGCGCGGCTTGGTTAGACGCGGCTGAAAAACGCCAAAATTGCGCAGTTCAACCGGGATATTGTTGGCGAGACTGTCGGTAATTTTATCAAGCGTCCGCTGGACTACATCGAAGACTTGATGCTGGACCATACCGGTTTGGTTGCTAATGGCGACGACGATGTCGCGCTTGGTTAACTTTGCCATATCTATTTGTAGTATTCGTTCCGCGTTGCTCTTGTGGTGGCTCAATGAAGCACAAAAACACGATTTTTAAAACTGGGTAACGTCTTCGACCAGAGGGCCAAATGATATTGAGCCCGTGCCTTCGTGTTCCAATACGATGCTCAACTGAGTGTCGGATGTTTTAACACTCTTACAAATCACCCGCCAGCGCTGGGCCTGCGGCGAGGTAACCGGGGCCCTGTCCAACTCTCGCGCGGAATTGGAGCGGGATAATAGTCCGGCGCCGTTTCGTGCGCTGTGCGGAAGTGAACCTTGGCCACCTCGCGCAATGCGGCCGGCCCGTTCATTTCCACCAGTTTTTTAGCGCTGTCTTTCACGCCCGCAGACACCCCGCGCTCCAAGCGCAAACCGATCTCCTTCCCTTTGCGCTCCATCCAATTAATGAATGCCTCGCGCGCGAGGATCGATGCGGCCGCCACCGCGATATCTGATTCTGCTCTTGGCCGCTGCTCGATGTTGATCTTTCTCCCGTGCCGCAACAACGATTGCTCCACCACACGCGCGTCCGCAAATTGATCCGACAGCGCCCTTGGGCAGTCCGGCTTTTTCGCCAGCAAATTCTCAATCACCCGCGCGTGCCCCCAGCCCAGCAGTTTGTTTAAATTGCCAAATTTCTCATAAAGCTCGTTGTATTTCGTCGGCCCAATCAGAACAGTTTCCACGAGACCCAGTGAACTCTTCCGGATCGTGTCTGCCAAAGCGCGAATCCGCGCATCGGAGCCGATCCGTTTGCTGTCCACCACACCGGCGTCGAGAAGTTTGCGCGCGATCCCCTGGTCGACGTACGCGCCCGCGATCACCAGCGGACCGAAAAAATCCCCCTTACCGCTTTCGTCCACACCAAAGTGTGGCTGGAACATTTCCGGCGAATGCACTTCTTCGTAGCCCAATTTCGCTTCGCCGAGAATCTTCGGCTCGAGCTCAAACTGCACGAATTCCTCCACGCCTTTTCCCTGCACGAGCACCTTTGGTCCTTTCTCGTAAACCGCCACGCTCAATTTGTTCTTCTGCCCGAAGAAAATCGTCCATTCCTTCGGCGCGAACTTGAAGCCGAGTTCTTCGAGCAAAGGCCGCAGCTTTGCTACCTGTTCCTGCGTGAGCGCGTGAGTGTAAGAATTCAACGCCCAACGCTCAACGCTCAACGTCCAACGCTCAACTCCGAATTCGACGTTGGACGTTCGGCGTTGGGCGTTGGACGTTTTCTGCCAAATTGTGACCTCACTGAAAAATGTTTCTGTGTTCCGCCGCTCTCTTCTTCGCTGGTTTCGCCGCAATGGCCGTGATCTCCCGTGGCGCAGGACTAGCGATCCCTACGCCATTCTGGTCTCTGAGTTCATGCTCCAGCAAACTCAGGTCGCCACGGTAATTCCTTATTATAATAAATGGCTCCGCCGATTTCCTGATTTCGCCTCAGTTTCGTGCGCTTCGCAAAACGATGTCCTCCACGCGTGGCAGGGGCTCGGCTATTACAACCGAGCGCGAAACCTTCGTGCCGCCGCCAGCATTGTGCAGGATCGGCACTGCGGGACCTTGCCCGGCGACGTCTCTGCGATTCGCAAATTACCGGGCGTTGGTCGCTATATCGCAAACGCAGTCGCAACCTTTGCTTTCAATCAACCGGTCCCAATCGTCGAAGCGAATAGCTCGCGTGTTCTGGCGCGATTGCTCGACATGCGCGCCCCCATCGATTCCGCAATCGGCCGCGAAAAGCTCTGGGCGTTTGCCGCGCAATTTGTCCCGAAGCGCAATGCAGCGCGTTTCAATTCCGCGCTTATCGATCTGGGTGCTCTTGTTTGCCTGCCGGATAAACCGAAATGCAGCGTCTGCCCAGTAAAGAAATTCTGCCGCGCAAAAAATCCCGGAGCGCTGCCAATCAAGAAATCCAAACCGCGCACAAAGCGAGTTATCGAAAGACACGCATTTGTCGTTAGTAACGGCAGGGTTCTGCTCGAACAATCATCCGCACGCTGGCGTGGCATGTGGATTTTGCCGCGGCTCGAAACAGGAGCTTCTGACCAGCCGCTCTACAGATCTACATTTCCATTCACCCATCATCGGATTGCGTTTGTGGTGTACCGTCGTGCAACGCCAAACAGAATTTCTCCAACGCAGCACTGGTTTGAATCCATCGACGACATCGCGATGCCATCGCCTCATCGGCGCGCAGCGCACGTCCTCCTTAACGAAACACAAGTAGCACGAACACGCCGGCGACGGTCGTCAAAATTGTGATCGGAATTCCAAAACGCGCGTAATCCCAAAAACCGACCTGGATATGATCGCGCGCTGATTCCACCACGATCATGTTGGCCACCGAGCCAACGATTGTCAGATTGCCGGCAAACGTCGTCGCAAGCGCAAGCACTTTCCACATCAAAACCGGGTCCGTAAATCGCGCGATCCAATTTCCCGCCACCAACACGAACGGCACGTTTGAGAAAACGTTCGATCCCACCACGGAAAACCAAGTGAGGTTCCAAGCTTGCGCCGGCGTGCTTGATCCAAAGATCGGCTGCAATCGCGAGTAAATCGCGTCTGGCAGGCCGGTATCGCTTAAACCGTCGACCACGACGAATAGCGCCGCGAAAAAAAGGAGCAAATGCCAGTCGACCAGCTTCAGCACATCGTGCGTGTCGCGCCGCGCGAGCACCATCACAAGTGCCGCACCGGCCATCGCTGTCCACGCCAGATTCAGACCGGCGAAGAAACCGCCAAAGATCGACACGAGCACAACGCAAACAAGCACGAACAAACTGCGCTCGAGTCTTGGAACTGCGTGTTCGGCACGATCGATTGCTGTTCTCCGTAACATTTTTCGAAAACCAAAACGCAAAATGAAAAAATTAATCGCCAGCCCAACAAGAGCCGCCGGCAGAAGCGCGCTGGAAAATTCTGAAAACGAAATGCGCGAGAAATGTCCGATGATCATGTTTTGCGGGTTGCCCACCAGCGTAGCCGCGCTGCCGATGTTTGCGCTCGTCGCGAGCGCGATGAGAAACGGAAGCAGCGGAAGCTTCCCGCGCCGGATAATGGCCACCACAAGCGGTGTGAGCATCAGGCAAATCGTGTCGTTCACCAGCAGGGCCGAGAGAATTCCCGACGTGAGCGTGATGTACAGTAGAAGGCGCGCAGGTGTTCGCGAGAAATTCAGCACCAGTTCCGCGGCCCATTCGAAAAAATGCGCGAGATAAAGATAGGCCGAGATGAGCATCATACCCAGCAGCAATACCAGCGTATCGTAGTTGATTGCGCGATACGCCCGCTCGGGAGTCATCACACCGGTGGCAACCATCAGCACCGCGCCTAACAACGCGGCAGCAGGGCGATTCAACGGCAGAACCTTGAGTTGGCGGCCGCTGATGAGAACGTAGGTGATCACGAAGATGGCGCTCGCAACAAGCTCCCGCTGCCAGTGATTCACACGCCTGCATAACGGATGCCAGGCTGTCTTTCAACGTTGCTATGTTCGTTTCCTTTCAACCAACGTTGGACATTGAACGTTGAACGTTTCTCTGCGATAACCTTTTGCATCGAGCTATGAGAAGCATGACAGGGTACGGCCGCGCCGAGGTGGTCCATGCCGGAAGAAAATTTAGCGTGGAGCTGAACTCGGTGAACCGAAAGCAGAGCGATATCGTGATCAATTTGCCGCGCGACCTCGGAGAGCTGGAACCGCGCATTCGTCAGACGATCAATGAAAATATCTCGCGTGGCCGAACAAATGCCACCATTGCTCTTCACGGTGGCCCGAATGGCACGCGCAACCTGGCGCTCGACACCGAATTGGCCCGTTCTTATCACGAAGCGATGCGGGCATTGCAAAAGGAATTGAACGCCCCAGGGGAAATCACGATCAGCACAATTCTGCAGGCTCCGGGGGTGATGCGTTTTCCTGAACAGGCGCTCGACCCGGAGGAAGCATGGCCGGCCGTCGATCGTGCATTACGCGGTGCCCTGGCCGATTTAATCAAAATGCGCGAACGCGAAGGGAAACATCTGGCCAAGGACTTGATTCATCGCCTGAAAGCAATTCGCAGAAAACTCAATGAAATCCGCACACTCCATCCCGATGTGGTCAAGAGATATCGTGCCGCGCTTCTCGATCGTATCCAGAAAGCCGGCCTGCCGATTGCGAGTGACGATGAACGTTTGCTGAAGGAGATCTCGTTCTTTGCTGATCGCGCAGATGTGTCTGAGGAACTAGTCCGTCTGGAAAGTCATCTCACTCAATTCGCGCACCACCTGCGCAGCAAAGAACCGGTGGGGCGCACTTTGGAATTCATCACCCAGGAAATGTTTCGGGAGCTCAACACGCTCGGCGCAAAAGCAAACGATGCGGCGATCTCTCAGCGCGTCATCGCATGCAAGGCGGAACTGGAGAAGATTCGCGAGCAAGTCCAAAATCTTGAGTAAAAAATTCAGCCGTCGCGGAGTTCTTTTTGTGGTTTCTGCTCCATCGGGCGCGGGGAAGACCACACTCGTGGAGAGAATTCGTCGAACCCCCAATCTTTTTTATTCCGTCTCGTGCACGACCCGGGCGCCGCGGGCCAGCGAGATTGACGGCCAGGATTATCAATTTCTTTCCGACCCAGATTTCCAGGAGCGAGTTGAGAAAGGAGATTTTCTGGAACATGCGCACGTGCACGGAGACTATTACGGCACATTGCGTGAGCCGGTCGTCACAAATTTAAAAAGCGGAAAGGATGTTTTGATCGACATCGATACGCAAGGCGCTTCAGTGATCCGCAACTGCGGCGATCCGGTCATCCGAGATGCTTTGGCCGACGTTTTCATCATGCCTCCCGATCTTAAGGAATTGCGAAAACGCTTGTTAAAGCGCGGAACGGAAAGCACCGCGCAGATCGATTCGCGTCTGGCGACCGCCGCCCGGGAGATGGAACACTGGCGCGATTATCGTTATACTATTATCAGTGGATCGGTGGAGGAAGATTTGCAGCGGTTCCGGCAAATCATGGAGGCGGAAAGTTATTTGAGCCGGCGCTTGGTCGAGAAATGATTGCAGAGGGCAGAGAGTCCAAAAGGAAACGCGACAAGGCGAGCGCGCGCAAGGTCGTGCGCATTCGGCCGGGTACGAAATCGGTCGTCCTCGGTGTGACCGGCTCGATCGCCGCGTACAAATCTGCCGAGCTCGCCAGTTTGCTGGTCAAACAAGGCCACGAAGTTTTTGTCGTCATGACACGGGATGCGACTGAATTTATTTCTCCCCTCACGTTGCAGACGCTTTCAAAAAATCCCGTAACAACCAGCTTCTTTGACGAGAAGGAAAGTTGGCGGCCCGGTCACATCGAGCTCGCCGACCGCGCGAACCTGTTGTTGATCGCGCCGGCGACGGCGCACACCATCGCCGAACTCGCGCACGGTCTGGCCGATCATCCGCTTGCAGCCATCGCACTGGCAACGCGCGCTCCAATTCTGCTCGCGCCGGCGATGAATGGAAAAATGTGGGAACATCCTGCCACGGTGGACAACGTTGAAAAATTGAAAGCGCGCGGCGTTGATTTTATCGGACCAGAAGAAGGAATGCTTGCGTGCGGCTACGAAGGCATGGGCAGACTTTGGAAAGTGAACGACATCGCATTCCGCGCGGAGTTCCTGCTCGCGCGCCAGGATAATTTGATCGCGTGAGACTTCTCATCACGGCCGGGCCCACGCGCGAGCCGATCGATCCGGTTCGTTACATTTCGAATCGCTCATCCGGGAAAATGGGCTACGCGATCGCTGAAGCGGCGCTCGCTGAAGCGCACGAGATCATCCTGATTTCAGGTCCGGTGAATCTCGAGCCGCCAGGCAATGCAAAGGTGATTTCTGTTTCGACCAGCGACGAAATGTTCGAAGCGGTCCACCGATATGCAGACGAATGCGACATATGCGTGTTGTGCGCCGCCGTCGCCGATTACAAGGCGGCAAACGTTTCGTCCACAAAAATCAAAAAGCGCGGCGCGAAGTTCTCGCTCGGATTAATTCCCACGCGCGACATTCTCGATTCGTTAGGCCACCAGCAGGATCGGCAATTCGTTCTCGTCGGTTTCGCGGCGGAAACAGATCACGTGGAAGAAAACGCCGCGAAGAAGCTGCGCGCAAAGAATTGCGATATCATCGTCGCAAACGATGTAAGCGGCGCAGATTCAGGAATGGAAAGCGACGTGAATGAAGTGATAATTTTTTTTCGAAACGGGGAAAAAAAGGAAATTTCTCGCGCGCCAAAAAAAAATATTGCGCGCGAGCTCGTAAAAATATTTTTAGATTTCGCAACAAAAACGTTTGACAAAAAAAATGTGATGATTAACTGAACTCGTTTAAGTGAAGTCATTCCCAACTCTTCACAGAGTTCCGCGCGTGTTGCGGATGAAAGGGGGGAATTAGTCGATGGCGAAGAAAAAGAAAGCAGCAAAGAAAAAATCAGCGAAGAAAAAGAGGCATTAACGCCCCACGCTTGATCAACGGCTCCGAAGGCTTTCGGAGTCACAACCCTAACTTCAACCCGGGAGGAGAATTTATTTTCCTCCCGGTTTTTTTGCTCTGTCATGTTGAGCGGAGCGAAACATCCAGCTACTTCAATTGATTGCGGATGCTGGTTTGGCCGCAACGACAACTAAGATTTGTCACGCTAATTTGACTACCGAATAGGTCGAAGTAGCTGGATTCTTCGCTTCGCTCAGAATGACAATATATGAAGCACTATCTCGATGCGGCTGAAAAAGCCGCGCGCGCAGCAGGCAAGTTGCTTCGGGAAAATTTCCGGCGACCACAGCGGGTTAATGCCGTCGCAGCGCACGATATCAAGTTGGAGATCGACGTTCAGGCACAGGAGTTAATTAGCAGGCTCCTTCTCACAGAGTTTCCCAAGCATGCGCTTTACGGTGAAGAAGGAATCGTGGGCGATCAATCCAGCGAACACCAATGGATTGTCGATCCGCTGGATGGCACCGTGAATTATTTCTATGGCATTCCGCATTTTTGCATCTCGATTGCATTGCGTCTCCGCAACGAGGTCATGGTTGGTGTTATCTACGACCCCATTCGTCGGGAAATGTGGAAAGGACAAAAAGGCGAGGTTCCAAAATTGAATGGCGATCCCTTCCACGTAAGCGATCGCGCAGATCTCGCTGAAGCCGTCGTCTCAATTGGGCTCGCCAAAACCGCCGAGACGATCAACACAAATTTCCCGTTGCTGCAGCAAATGATTCATCGCGTGCGCAAATGCCGGGTGCTCGGCAGCGCCGCGCTCGACCTGGCTTACGTCGCCTGCGGACGACTCGACGCTTACATTGAACAGGGAATCAGCCTCTGGGACATCGCAGCCGGCTGGCTCCTGGTTGAAAACGCCGGTGGAACTGTCGATCTTCGCCCGCGCGAAGACATGAAAGATAAATACAGCATCATTGCGTCGAATGGCGTTATTAACCTTAAACTCTGATTGCCATGAGTGTTCGATGCGGAATTGGCTACGACGTGCATCGCCTTGTTGAAGGACGGAAACTGATCCTTGGGGGCGTCGAGATTGCGCACTCGCACGGATTGGAAGGACATTCCGACGCAGACGTCTTGTCTCATGCCATCGCAGACGCATTGCTGGGCGCGATCGGCGCCGGCGATATCGGTCAACATTTCCCAAACACGGACGAATCAATTCGAGGCATCAACAGCATCGAAATTTTGAAACACGTGAGCAAATTGCTCGAGGAAAAGAAAGCCCGCGTGCTCAACATCGATGCAACAATCATCGCCGAAGAACCGAAGATCGCGCCGCATGTTTCCGCGATGCGGAAGAAAATTGCCGATGCCATCGACGGTAGCGAATCCGATGTAAGCATCAAAGCGACAACAAATGAAAAGCTCGGGCCGATCGGGCGCAGCGAAGGCATTGCCGCAATGGCGGTGGCTAGCGTTGAAGTGGTAGGGCGCGACCGCCGGGCGCGCCGAAAAGGCGACTAATGGCGTTGCGCTTCTTTAACACTTACTCGCGCAAGATCGAAGAATTCGAACCGCGCGATCCGGCCGCGCGCGCGATCAGTATTTACACGTGTGGACCGACCGTTTACAGCCGCGCACACATCGGAAATTTTCGCGCTTACATCTTCGAAGATTTGCTTCAGCGCCACTTGGAACTGCGCGGTTACAAGGTGCATCGGGTGATGAACATCACCGACGTCGATGACAAGACGATCCGCGGCGCGCGCGAAGCCAAAGTGCCGCTGACAAAGTTCACGGAGCAATTCAAAAAGGCGTTCTTTCAAGACGCCGAAACATTGCGGATCAAACGCGCTGATGAATTCCCCGCTGCCACGGATCAGCGTTACGTCGACAGGATGATCGCGATGATCGCAGAGCTCATCGCACGCGGCCTGGCTTATCAGGCGGACGACAAATCAGTTTATTTCCGCATTAACAAATTTCCGAATTACGGCAAGCTCGCGCACTTCGACCTCACGCAATTGCAATCAACGGGGCGCGTGAAGCACGACGAATATGACAAGGAACACATCGGAGATTTCGCCCTCTGGAAAGCATGGGACGAAGAAGACGCCGATGTGAAGTGGGATTCGCCATGGGGACCGGGCCGGCCCGGCTGGCACATCGAATGCAGCGCGATGGCGATGACATTGTTAGGCGATCAAATCGACATCCATTGCGGCGGCGTCGATAACATTTTCCCGCATCACGAAGCGGAGATTGCACAGAGCGAAGGTGTGACAGGGAAGAAATTCGTCCGTTACTGGCTGCATTGCGCGCATTTGCTGGTCGACAGCCAGAAAATGGCGAAGTCGTTAGGCAATTTTTTTACTGTGCCGGATGTTCTCGCGAAAGGTTACACCGGGCGCGAGCTTCGTTACGCGCTGTTGCGTGTGCATTATCGGGTGCCGCTCAATTTTACCTGGGAGGGAATGAAAGAGGCGCGAGAGTCGTTAGCTCGAATTGATGAATGGCTGACGCGACTCAAGCAGAAATCGCAGGAAGCAAACGTCGAGCGTCCAGCGTCCAACGTCCAACGTCCAACGCAGAAATTTGAAGAAGCGCTGGATGACGATCTAAACATTTCCGCGGCGCTGGGGGTCCTGTTCGAATCGATTCGCGAAACGAACCGCGCGATGGATGAAAACAAACTCGACGCTGCGTCCGCAAACGTATGGCTGGATTGGTGGAAACGGATCAACACTGTCCTCGATCTCGAACCAGAAACGAAGATTGCGGTTCCCGAAGAAGTGGTGCAACTGGGAGAACAGCGCGAGAACGCGCGACGAGAAAAGAATTGGAAGCGAAGCGACGAACTGCGTGACCGAATTTCCGCGCTAGGATGGGACGTACGCGATACGAAAGACGGCCAAAAACTTGCGCGGCGCATCGCAGAGTGATTCTGGGGAGCGCAGGCTGCCAGCCTGCAGGTCTCGGCAGCTTGCCGAGACCGGGAAGCTGCGTCACCATTCAATTGCGCGTTCAAAGACGTTGCGGGCAGGGTTGCCCGCAACTACAGGCTAGCAGCCTGTGCTCCCCAGAAACGTGCGCGCGTGTTTCCCAGAAAAATGCGCTAGCAACGCTGCACTCCATTCGCCATCTTCACTACTGAAATGTTTGCGCCCGCCGATTTTCTCGATCTCGAACACACGGCTCATCCGAAGTTGTTCGAAAACCAGAATTACGTCTGGGACGCGCTCAAGCAAATCGCCAGTTACCTCCAATTTCGGCTTAAGCCCGCAATCCTGGGCGAGCTCATGGGCAAACCGTTTATCAGCAACCATGTTTTTATTGGCAGAGGAACGGTTGTTGAACAGGGCGCGGTGTTGAAAGGCCCCGCGTGGATCGGCGAAAACTGCCACATTCGCAGCGGCTGTTATGTGCGCGAAAACGTGATCGTCGGCAACGGCGTAGTCATGGGTAACTCGTGCGAATTCAAAAATTCCATTCTGTTCGATGAAGTGCAGGTGCCGCACTTCAATTACGTTGGT
>QHPC01000234.1 GCA_003218915.1 Verrucomicrobiota bacterium | reverse complement strand
CCAGCAGCCGTAAGTGCGCCTTTTTTCTTGGCAGGGGCTGGTTTCGTCCCGCCTTTTAGTTTCGCCCAGCGGGCCCTGGCAGCCGCTGAAAGCTTGGCTCGGGTTGAAGGCGAAAAGTAACGCCGCCCTGCCTGTTTAGGGGTAGGGGCGGCTGTGGGTCTGGCAGGTGCACCTCCCAGGATTGAGGAAAGACGTCTTTCCAGGTTATCAATTTGCCGGCGTATTGAAACAGCTTCTTCTAAAGCTTTAACAGATATATCCATGGTTGTGACATAGCCGGAGTTTGCGGCATTCGCAATCCTTTTTTATAACAAACTTTATGCCTAACATTTCTGACATGTGGCTTTCACGTATTAGTTACATCCATATGGTAAACAAGAAGTGAGTTATCGTAAAATTGTGAGCTGACGTTTTATTGACCTTCAAATGACAAAATCCGGTACCGCAACAGAACCCACACGAGTTCGGCAAATGTTTGGCGCCATTGCCAGACGGTACGATCTGGCTAATCACACGCTTAGCTGCGGGTCGGATTTTTATTGGCGAAAGCGCGCTGCCGACATGGTCGCCAGCTGGCGGCCGGGCAAAATTGTAGATCTTGCAACTGGCACAGGAGATCTGGCCCTTGCGGTGCAGAGGAAACTGCCGGATGCGGAAGTCACAGGCGTGGATTTCCTGCCTGAAATGCTGGAGCTGGCGCAGAGGAAAGGCGTGCGTAAAACAATCGTCGCGGATGCCATGAAGCTGCCATTCCCAGACGCTTCGTTTGATTGCGTTACCATCGCCTTCGGCTTGCGTAACATGGAGAATTGGAAAGACGCGCTTGTTGAGATGTCGCGGGTGCTTAGGCGAGATGGCCGTTTGTTAGTGCTCGAGTTCTCACTGCCAACAGCATCGATTGTGCGCACCATCTATCGTTTTTATTTGCATCGCTGCCTCCCATTGCTGGGCTCCTTTTTGACCGGAAAGAAAAGCGCCTACGACTATCTCGGGGACTCGATCGAGGAATTTCCCAGCGGGCATGCAATGATCGATTTAATCGAAGCGAGCGGCTTTAAGCACGCGACTCTTCAGCCGTTGAGTTACGGCATCGCGACGATTTACACCGCACAGAGTCTCTGACAGCGAAAGCCGTTTACAAGATCACGGTGTAACGGTGGACGCCGGACTTGGCGTTGGCGACGGTCGCGCCACCAGAGGTAATCTCAAGCTATTCAAATCCGAATTGCTAATCATAAAGGTGCCATCGCGGCCGTCCACATGCGCACACCACGTTCCGTCATTAGCCGGAGCGCCAATGATCAACCTATGTAATGCCTTGTTGTCAGGCGAAGTCGCGAATGCAAGAGTAAGTTGCGGCTTTTCCAAGCCGTCTTGAGGCTTCGTTGCTCCAAGCCAGCGCACCGCATGCAAGCTCGACAACGTGTTGAGTAGCGATTGAACATTTGTTCCATCGATCTGACCAGTGCCTTTTAGCCAATGCCATTGGTTATTGTCGCCGCGTTCCAGCGACAGTTCTTTATCCGTGGTTATACTGATACGGTGAATTTGGTCGGGTTTAAACTTAAAGATTGATAGCTCCTGCCATTGCAAAGGATCGGCTGGGATCTGGTCCACCAAACGACGTCGGGCTGCCACGACAAATGGCTCATCTGTAAGGCGCGCGTAAACATTGTCCCCGTCTTCTTTTCCAAAGGCGAGTGTAGCAAACGGTTGCTCACCCGCCTTGGTCTCGGCGGTGTTCTCCGAAGCGAACGAACTGAACGTTAATTGCAGACGCGGCTTGTCCAGGCCGTATTTTGGCAGATTCGAAGCGACATCTTCCACGAACTTTGTCACCCGCTCGTTTTGCAATGTATCAATCAAGCGGCGGACCGCCCCTGAATCTGCGGGAGCGTTGTTTCGGCTGGCGATGATCCAGTTTCCATCCCTGCGTGCAAGCACTGTCTTACCTTTACCTGGAACATCGATCGTGATCCGATCGAGAACGTTCGTATCGATCCGCACCAAATGATAGTCACGCAGATCGGCCGGCTTAGTGTTCAGGGCCTCTTCAATCTTCTTGGGCAACGTGTAGACGGCACCACGAGGAGCAAACCGGACATAAACCTGGTCCTTTTCCTTCTCAGGCACGCTGCCGATTTGGAGCATTTGGCCTTTGTCCTCCTGCCCAAAGACCTTGATCGAGTCAGCGATCTCAACCTTTTGGTCCTTTCTTCCTTCCTGGCTAAATAACGTGATCGACCCGCGGGGCTCTGCCAGCCCATAAGGTCGCAGGTCGCCGTGATCGTCGGCCACAAATTGTTGAATGCGTGCCGTCGTGATTTGCGCAATCAGGTCGCCAACTTTCTCGTCATCCGCGCGAGCGCGAAGTGGTTTGACGATGTCCCAATGGTCACCCCTCTTCTCTAACTCCATTTCGCCAGAAAGCGTCTTTAAAGCGATGCGGCGCACCTGCGCAGTGGTCACATCAGTTAATTTTTTATCGCGGAATTCCTCCGCTTTTTTGTCGATGTCCTTCTTAACCGATTGTTTAGTGAGAAATGTTTCCTTGGAGTTGTCAAAGCGGACATACATCCTGCCTTCCAACGCAGCGTCTTTTCCAAACAGGATTTCAGGAGGTCTTTCAGAGCCGATCAATTTGAGCTTAAGCTTAGGTCGGTTCAGGCCGTATTCATTCAGTTTACTCTTGTCGGCCTCAATATCTTTCGCCGAAATTGTTCCCTCCTTTTGCCAGGTCTCCAGGTCCGACAGCAAATTCTCAACTAAGGCACCATCTGCTTGATCTTTGATTGGGGTTTCAAGCCGCCATTTGTTGTCGCGGCGCCGTATTTCTATTTTTTCATCGCCATTTTGAATGATGATGCCGTCGATCTTGCTTCGATCGAAATTGACCACGTTCTGCGCCTGCCGCCTGGCTTCCTCCGTGTTCGGCTGTTTCATCTCAAAGAACCGGAGGTAGGCAAAAACAGCAAGCACAACGACACCAAGGATTAGAGTAGTTCTCCAGTTCATGATTCAAATCTTGTCATTCTGAGTGAAGCGAAGGTTCCCGGATCATTCTCTTGGCGTCGCAGCCAAACAATAGCCAGAGATGTTTCGCTTCGCTCAACATGACAGCAAAGGCTTAGACGCGCCGTTGCCACCAAACCACGGTTCCGATCACGGCGGGGATCAACGGCATGAAAATCAGAATAATCCAGCGCAGGCGAGCCAGCGCATCTTGATCAAGACTGAAAGTGAGAGGCTTTGAAACTTTTGGCGCGATACCGATTAGCTGTTCGCGGCTCAGCAACCAGTTCACACTGCCGGAAACGAAATCGAGGCCCTGCTGATCTTGCGTAATCGCATTGTCTTGAACGAAGGTCGCATTGCTAACGACTACCAGGCGCGACGAGTTCACCTGCACCCGCTCATCCGCGCTGCCGCCTTTCTCGATGGCTGCGCCTATTGTTACGGGCGTATTGTTATCCCGTTTCGCATCAGCCTGCAGTTTTGCTTGGTTGTCCGTGTTATAATCGGTCTCGGCAAAATAGCCTTTTTCAGCCTGGATTAGGGGCTCGAGACGGGTGTTGGCGGCACGGACGCGGTCGGGCTCAAGGGTGAGCGAAGAAGTGCCGCCCAAAAAGAGCGCCCGTACATCGGCTAACCGTTTTGTGATTGGACTGTCGCCGAGGAATCGCGCTTGAACATCTCTTGTTAGTGCCAGCTCCTGGATTCCAGTTCGCAGGTAGACCATCAGTCTATCGTCATTCACCTTAACGCCCAGCTCGTTGACAAACGCATCAAGCTTCGGCGTCTTCGCTGCCGGATCCAGGAGAAGCAAAATCCGCCCCTGTTTATCCCAGAAGTTGCGCAGCACTTTCATTTCGCGGTCTGAAAAATCGTACTGCGGCCCTATGATCATGACAGTTTTTACGTCCTCGAGGATCGCATCCAGATCGAGAAGATTCAGCTCTTTGAACTGGATGTTTTCGTTTTCGATGAATGTTTTCAGGACAGAGATCGCGCTGCCTTCAGCAAGTGGTGGTTCCTTGTGACCGAGGACGTATCCAAGAGTCTTCTTCTTTCCTTCCACAAGGTCGATCATTGCGCTGGTGATCGCTTGTTCGCCTTTGAATGCGGCTACGCGAGGGCTTTCGCCCAACGCCATTCCGCTCTGGTCGATGTCAGCCATCTCGGATGCCTTGACCGTCTTATTGCGTCCTTCGTAATCGACTATTAAAAGAGGCTCGTCGGTAACGACTTTGTATTTGTCGAACAACTCCTTCGCCCGGGAAAGATTGCGCTCAGGATCAATGTGCTCGATGTCGACCTTTCCTTTACCGGCATATTGATATTCCGTCAGCAAATTCTGAACGTCTGTGCTGATCGGCGTGCCAGGGGGAAAGAAAACCGTGATGCGCATCTTGCCCTTGAGTGTGTCCAGGAAACGTTTCGTTTTATCTGAAAGCGCATATTTCTGGTCGCGGGAAAAATCCCAGCGCGCGTAGTGTTTGAAAGCAATCGAGTTCACCATCGCAGCCAGAAACAAAACCAGCACGATTTGCGCGAGAACGTTGAAACCGATTCGAACCCGTCGAATTTTTTTTCCGGTACGTCCTGGGCGCTGGTTTGTTTCGTTAGCCATCGCTCACAGTCTCCATTTGCGGGATTGAAACGCCTGATGCGTGAGCGTCAGCATCACGATGGTCATACTCACGTAGAGAACGATTGGCCGTGTATCAATAACGCCACGCGAGAACGTTCCCATGTGTTCGATCGCCGAGAAATACCCTAGCAAATCGCGCGTCTCGGAGCTCACATCGAGCAGAATGAACTGAACCAGGCCCAGGAAAAACAGCAGCGTAATTGCGCAGAAGGAAATAATCGCGGCGATGATCTGGTTCCGAGTCAGAACGGATGTTAGACAACCAATGGAGAGATAAAACATCCCGAGCAATAAGAGCATCAGATAGGACCCGAAGTATGCTCCGGCCGAATGAGCCGCCGGCTCATTCGTGACCTTGAGGAAGATGCCAAAGTAAAGCAGCGTCGGGATCCAGAGAATTATGTAGAAGAGCAGCGCGCCAAAGAATTTTGCCAGTACTACCTGCCAGTCGCGTACCGGGACAGTTGTCAGTGGTTCAATCGTACCGAGCTTAAATTCCTCGGCAAACAGACGCATCGTGATGAGGGGAAAGATCAGAACAAAGGCAAACCAGAAGAAGACCGAATTAAAAAACGCCTCCTGCACCGTGTATTGCACCTGGCGCTGGTTCATAAAGGAGACCTGGAAATAAAAATCGATCCCGCTGACTATCAAAAAAAAGATGAGCACGATGTACGCGATCGGGGAATGGAAATAGCCGCGTACTTCGCGAGAAAGGAGAGTGTAAAACTTACGCATGACAGCGAAGCGCTGGAGTAATGGAGTGTTGGAGTGATGGAGTAGTGGAGTACTCCTTGGGGTCCTCGGCGATGCGCGCGATCCAATCTTCGTCATCACGTTTTTGCTCTAACTTTTCGATCAAACGCAAAAGGCGGTTTTCGACTTCATAATGGAGCAAATCGAAATCATGGAAGCGCTCCGCCGAAATCGGTTTTGTTTGTTTCAAACCGACTGCGCGCGTCATCGTCTCCGCCATTGATCCAAGTGCGTAGTAAAGAAATTGAATATATTCGCTAATAAAGCGTCGCCCGTATCCTTCTGCGATATTTGAAGCGATTGATTGGGCGGCGTCTGCTATTTGCGAACGGAGCTTAAAATCGATTCTCGTTTCGATGAAAACGATGTTCCAAACCAATTCGAATAATTCCATGGCCTTCTGCCATACAATTAATTTCATGTAACCGCGGTTCTTATTGCGAAGTCCTGTTTCGTAGTGACTCATTACTCCAATACTCCATCACTCCGCGGCTACACTGCGTCAGAGTGGGTGATTTCCACGAACACATCCTCGAGCGTTGCTCGACGCTGACTCAGTTCGCGCACGGACCAGTGGCGCTGCGTGGCGAGGCGGAAAACTTCTTCGCGCACATCGATGCCTGATTCCACCCGCAGGGAAAATCTCTTCCAATCATCCTCCCCATCGGTGATCACTTCCCGCACACCTGAAATCTTCTTTAGCTCATCCGCGCCGTTGTCCTTTCCGACCTTTGCTTCAAGAACGACACCGCCGGCCTGCCTGATCTTTCCGAGTAAATTTTCCGGGGTATCGCACGCCTCAATTCGTCCGTTGTGAATGATGATCACGCGGCTGCAGGTCATCTCCACCTCCGGCAGGATGTGCGTCGAAAGTAAAATTGTATGCTGTTCCCCCAGATTCTTGATCAGCTCGCGCACCTGTCGGATTTGGTTTGGATCGAGGCCGATTGTCGGCTCATCCAGAATTAGCAGGTCTGGTTCAGCGAGCAGCGCATCCGCCAGTCCCACCCTCTGTCGATATCCCTTGGACAGGGCCCCGATCAGCTTGTTCTCGACGCTCTTGAGACCACAAAGTTCTTTTACGTCGCCAACACGCTCAGTGACCCGACGATGTTGGACTCCCTTCAAGGCTGCGCGATAACGCAGATACTCTGTTACGCGCATGTCGCTGTAGAGTGGCACGTTTTCCGGCATGTAGCCGAGATGCGCTCGTGCCTGGAGCGATTGTTCAAAAACATCGAATCCCGCGATGGTAGCGCGACCAGAGGTGGGCGGCATGAAGCTGGCCAAAATGCGCATGGTGGTGGTTTTGCCCGCACCGTTGGGTCCCAGAAATCCCATGATTTCACCCCGGCTAACCTCGAAATTCAAATCCCGGATGGCAGGCTGACCAGCGTAACGTTTCGTCAGATTTTCGACCTTAATCATTGAACAATATTTCCATGAGACAACCGAACCCTGATTGCGTTGCCAACTTTTTTAGCGGGCCGTCATGCTCAAAGTGCCGAGCCGCTGGTTTTGTCCTCGGGGGCGGATTACACCAACCGTGAAATCGAGTTTTGTGCCACTCTGCACACCTTGAAGCAAGTCCTCGATTTGTTTGACGGAGTTCGTTTCCGAGTTGCCAGCGCGATAAATGACCAGCCCGCGCTCAAGACCTGCATCATCTGCCGGGCTATCTGATTCCACTGCGGTAATCAAAACGCCGCGTCCGCGGAGGTAACCGAGTGCATCGCTTAGTTCCTGATTCAAATCCTGTAGCTGCAGTCCAAATAACTTTTCCGCGTTCGACACGGACATATCGGCGGCGGGCGCAGGCTGGTTCTTTGGTTTGGCCTGTTTCTGCGCGACTTTTTTGAACTGGTTCACGCTATCGCGCACCACTTCGGCTGGAATTGCGAAACCCATTCCCTGAGTGGGGACACCTTGCGGCGTGAACGCCATTTTTGCGGAGCTGATGCCGACCAGACGGCCCGAGAGATCGATCACCGGCCCGCCGCTGTTGCCTGGATTAATTGCCGCGTCGGTTTGTACCAGACCCTTATACTCGGTCTCGTCCACAGTGATGTCGCGTTTGACCGCGCTAAGCACTCCCCGACTGATCGAGCTACCGTATCCAACGGCATTGCCTACCACGATTACAGTCTGGCCCAGCAAATTCGGCGAAATATTATCAAGACTGATAAAAGGGAACGCGGTTTCGGCGTCGATCTTGATGAACGCCAGATCGGTCTTGTCATCGCCGGTGATATAGTGAGCGTTGTACGTTTTGCCGTCGTTCGTCGTCACGTGAATTTTCAAATCGGCGGCGCGCTCGACCACGTGCTGGTTGGTAACGATGTACCCCGCCGGGTCAATAATGAAACCGGAGCCAAGACTTTGCAGAGTCTGGCGAACTTCGCGCGGTCGAACGCGATTATGGCCGAAGAATTGCGCGTAAAAATCCTCAACCGGATCGCGCACTGTGCGTCTCACTACGCGCTCCGTATTAATATTCACCACTGCAGGCAAGACCTTCGCCACCGCCAGAACGGCCGGTTCCGAAGCCGGATCAGCCTGACCAAGACAAGCTCCTGCTTGCGCCAGCATCAGTAACGCAACAAGCAGTTTTCGATATGGATTCGTCTTCATCCTCAGATCGCTCCCAGCTGTTTTACGATCTCTGTTAGAACCATGCGCAGCAAGTAACGAGGCTGCTTCGGCACTGTCAACTTGCCGCACTGCGTAATCGTCCGAGATTAAATTTTGTATGCGCACTTCAATTGGTGCTCGCGCAAATCTGGGGGTAATCGAAGAAAATTATCGCCGGTGGCAGCGAAATCCCGAATCGGTCGATTCGGGATGGTCGGCCTTCTTTGAAGGATTTGAGCTTGGAAATTTGCCGCAGCGCGACGGGGCGGCGGCTGCCGAGGCTCGCGACGCGGCGTTACAGACGCGCGTCGATGGTCTCATTTACGCGTATTGCTCGCTTGGTCATACCATTGCGCGGGTCGATCCCCTGGAAGAGACGCGTCCGCAAAATCCGTTGCTGAGTCTGCGCGAGTTTGGTTTTAGCGAGTCAGACCTCGATCTTCGCGTTTCGTCGAAGTTCTTCCTCGAAAATCGCCCCATGACGTTACGCGAGATGGTTTCCGGCCTGGAGAGAATTTATGCCGACTCCATCGGTTCTGAATTCATGCACATCCAGGACCCGCGTGTGCGTGACTGGATCCGCAAGCGATTGGAGACGCGACCGCACAAGCATTCGACTCCAGCAGCAGTGCAAGTGGCGCTGTTGCGGGCGCTGCTTGAAGCGGAATCCTTCGAGATTTTTCTGCATACGCGTTACGTCGGTCAGAAAAGGTTCTCACTTCAGGGTTCGGAATCGCTCATGGCGATTCTCGACACGATCCTGCACAAATGTCCGGAAGGAGGCGTGGAGGAGATTTGCATGGGCATGGCGCATCGCGGCCGGCTCAATATCCTTGCAAATTTTCTGCGCAAATCGCTCAAGGTCATCTTTACCGAGTTTAGCGAAAATTATGTTCCCGAGTTGGCAGCCGGCGACGGCGATGTGAAATATCATCTCGGTTATCACTCGATACGCAAACTTGCCTCGCGTGCGGAGGTCGAGATCCGGCTCTCATCGAACCCGAGCCACCTGGAAGCTGTCGATCCTGTGGTCGAAGGACAAGCGCGCGCCAGACAACGACTTCGCGGGGACACCGAGCATCGGCGCAAAGTCTTGCCGCTGCTGGTGCACGGCGACGCTGCTTTCATCGCGCAGGGGATCGTGGCTGAGACGCTCAATTTGTCGCAGTTACCGGGCTACAGCACTGGCGGAACTATCCACATAGTTGTCAACAACCAGATTGGGTTCACCACACTTCCCAAAGATGCGCGTTCGTCGATGTACTCCACCGATATCGCGAAGATGATCGAGGCGCCGATCTTTCATGTGAATGGGGACGATCCGCTGGCCGTTAAATTTGTTAGTGACATGGCATTCGATTTTCGCCAGCGATTCGGGCGCGACGTGGTGATCGACATGTATTGCTATCGTCGCTATGGCCACAACGAAGGCGACGAGCCCTCGTTTACCCAGCCTGATCTTTACGCAAAAATCGAGAAGCGGCCATCAGTCACTCAGCTTTACAAGCGCGAGTTGCTGGACGCGGGAACGCTGAGTGACGACGATGCCGTCTCGCTGGAAACCGAGTTCGGTTTGCGTCTCGAAATGACGCGAGATGAAGTCGACGCCATCGAAAAACGGAAGGCCAGCGAGAAAGCGAAGTTCAGAGAATCGACAGCGATCTTTCAACCGGAGTACTCGAGCGAGTCCGAGCCGACTGCGATCACCGAAAAAACTCTGAAAATTATTGTCGATGGTATGACGCGTATTCCGGAGGGTTTCGAGGTACAGCCGAAGATTAAGCGCATCGTTCTCGATCACGAGCGGAAAGTCTTTGAGGAGGGCGGTCCTTATGAGTGGCATTACGCTGAGGCACTCGCGTTTGGATCGCTCCTGTTAGATGGGATTCCAGTTCGGTTGTCGGGTCAGGACAGCTCGCGAGGCACTTTCAGCACACGGCATTCGGTGTTGTACGACGCAAAGACCGGCAAACCTTATGTGCCACTCATGCACCTCGCGCAGAAGCAAGCCCGCATTTGCATTTACAACAGCCCCCTCTCAGAAGCTGCAGTGCTCGGGTTCGATTATGGGTACTCGCTCGATTATCCTAAGATGCTTTGTTTGTGGGAAGCTCAGTTCGGTGATTTCTCCAACGGTGCCCAGACGATTATCGATCAATTCATCGTTTCAGCGGAATCGAAATGGCAGCGGCCGAGTGGGATTGTTTTACTGCTCCCGCATGGTTATGAAGGGCAGGGTCCCGAACATTCCAGCGCACGACTGGAGCGTTTCCTGCAAGGCTGCGCCGAGGACAACATGCAGGTCTGCAATCTGACTACTGCCGCACAGTATTTTCATGTGTTGCGGCGCCAAATGAAGCGCGATTTCATTAAACCGCTGATCATTATGACGCCTAAGAGCCTCTTACGAGCGAAGTTTGCTTCCTCGCCCGTGGAAGAATTCATCCATGGCCGGTTCGAAGAAATCCTCGGCTCGCCCGAGACAGGTTCTGCCGACAAAGTGAAGCGGATCATCTTTTGCTCCGGCAAGGTTTACTACGATCTGCTCAATTACCGAACCCAACGCGAGATCGACGATGCAGCGATCATTCGGATCGAGCAGCTTTATCCGCTGGCGGAAAAGAAGCTGCGCGAAATGCTCAAGCCATTTTCAAAGAACGCGAAGTACGTCTGGTGCCAGGAAGAACCGGAAAACATGGGTGCTTGGACATTCATCGAACCGAGGTTGCGCACAATTTTCTGCACCGAAATTGCCTACGCGGGTCGCGAAGCCAGCGCCAGCCCCGCCGTCGGCGCGCTGGCTCGGCACAAACGCGAACAGGCTCGCCTTGTCGCGGACGCATTCGCCGTTTGATGGATGGGCCAGCTGACAGGCGCGCAGCTAGGCTAATTATTGACGAAACGTAACTCGACCGCGACGCTCGATTAGCTTAGGTAATTTTCAGGCATGGCTATCGAAGTAAAAATTCCCTCGGTAGGTGAATCGATCACCAGCGGCGTTGTCTCTGCCTGGCACAAGAAATCCGGAGAGTTCGTAAACGCAGGCGAAGCGCTCTTCACGCTCGAGACCGACAAGGTATCCACTGAGATTGTCGCTGAAAAAGCCGGCGTACTCGAAACGAAGGTCCCCGCGGGCCAGGAGGTGAAGATTGGCGAGGTAGTCGCCATAATTGACGATTCAAAACGACCGGCTGCGGAAAAAAAAGACGAGAAACCCAAAAAGAAAGAACCGGAGGAAAAGAAAAAAGAACCCACGGCGGAGAAAAAGACCGCACCTGCAGCCGCGGACGACTTGTCCGCCGTAGCCGCCTACTCCGCCGAAGCAGCTGCGAAGGCTGGATCGGCGAAGGCGGATGACCGCGGCAAGCCGCAGCCAACGGCAGCGACTACAGCTGCTCTGTCGCCTGCAGTCCGCCGGATCGTGGAGGAAGAGAAGCTTGAACCGGGTAAAATCCGCGGCACCGGCGAAGGAGGCCGCCTGACGAAGGGAGATGTATTGGCTGCGGCACAACAGCGCAGCAAAGCCGACGAAAATATCGAAGCTCGCGAAGTTGAACCATCCGACGATGGGCGGTTCAGCCGCAAAAGGATGTCGCCGTTGCGCCGCAAGATCGCGCAGCAACTCGTGATGGCGCAGCACACCGCGGCGATCCTGACGACTTTCAATGAATGCGACATGAGCGCCGTCCAGGAATTGCGCCGGAGCAAACAAGATGAGTTTACGAAAAAGAACGGTGTCAAACTTGGCTTGATGTCGTTCTTTGTTAAGGCTTGCGTGGAAGCGCTTAAATCCGTCCCGGTGGTCAACGGCCACATCGAGGATGAGGATTTCATTCAAAACAATTTCTATGACATTGGCGTAGCGGTCGGCACGGAGCGCGGACTTGTGGTGCCGGTCGTCCGCGATGCGGACAAGAAAAGCTTTGCCGGTTTGGAGCGCACGCCGATTCTAAATCCGCCACAAAGCGGCATCCTGGGCATGCACAAGATCATGCCGCGACCCGTTGCAGTGGATGGGAAAGTGGAAGTTCGTCCGATGATGTATCTGGCCCTCAGTTACGATCACCGCGCAATCGACGGAAAAGAAGCCGTCACCTTTCTCATCAAGGTGAAGGACTGCATCGAAGATCCGAAAAAACTCCCATTGGATTTTTAGAATTAAAGCGGTGCAGCGGTGCTCCGTCGCTTAGCCTGGATGATTGCCCCACTTCAGGCGGCATGAGAAACTAACATATGGAAAAATTTGATGTCGTTATCATTGGCTCTGGACCCGGCGGTTACATCGCTGCGATCCGGTCGGGCCAGGTTGGTTTAAAAACAGCCCTCGTCGAAAAAGACAAGGAACTTGGTGGCACCTGCCTCAACGTGGGCTGTATCCCGAGCAAAGCGCTCCTGACGTCGAGCGACCATTACATGTTCGTCAAAAAAGAGGCAGCCAAGCACGGCATCGTAATCGACAGCGCGCACGTCGATCTGGCGAAGATGCAACAGCGCAAGGACAAGGTTGTGAAGACATTCAACGGCGGGGTGCGCTCGCTCATGAAAACGAACAAGGTCACGGTCTTAGAAGGCATGGGCACGATCACCGCGCCTGGAAAAGTTTCCGTCGAGTCCTCCAAGGGCGAGACCCAGGAGATCGAGACAAAAAACATCGTTATCGCCACCGGCAGCGCGCCGGCGGAACTGCCATTCGCGAAATTTCACGGGGAAACAATCGTGAGCAGCACCGAAGCGCTTACCTTCGCCGAAGCTCCAAAGAAGCTCGTCTCGAGCTCTCGAACCTGCTTCAGCGTTTACTCACCGCTCAGGGCATGACGTTCCACCTGGAAGCAAGAGTTAGCGCTGTGAAGCTCGATGACGGTCGCGCCACCGTAACTGCCACTTAAGGCAAGGAAGAACTAAAGTTCGAAGCCGACAAGGTGCTGGTATCCGTCGGGCGTCGCCCATTCTCGGACGGCTTGGGCGCGGAAAAAGTCGGTGTGGAGTTTGACGACAAGAAGCGCATCAAAGTGGACGAACATTTCCGCACAAACGTTGAAGGCATCTACGCCATCGGCGATGTGATTGCCGGTCCAATGCTGGCGCATAAGGCCGAAGACGAAGGGATCGCCTGCGTGGAAATTATCGCAGGCAAGGCCGGCCACGTGAACTACGAAGCCATTGCCGGTATCATTTACACCAATCCGGAGCTGGCTGGCGTTGGTCTTACCGAAGATCAAGCGAAAGAAAAAGGGATCGACGTGCGTATCGGTAAATTTCCGTTCCGCGCCAACAGCCGCGCGCTTTGTAGCGATGACGTGGAAGGAATGGTGAAATTTGTCGCGGACGCAAAAACCGATCGCATTCTTGGCGCACACATTTTGCATCATGCCGCTTCGGAACTGATCGCTGAAGCCGTTTCGGTGATTGAATTCGGCGGCAGCTCCGAAGATATCGGCCGCACCTGTCACTCACACCCGACGTTGAGCGAAGCAGTCAGAGAAGCCGCGCTAAATGTGGAGAAACGCGCGCTGCACATCATTAACCGATGATCGCAGTGATCGCCTGGCGCAAACCACGGCAGATCGCTTGAAATTATCTCGAGTTTGCCGCCTCGCGTCGCCGAATTACAAGCAGAGTGACCAGCGCAGACGCTGCGCAAATAATCGCGCCGAACGAGAGCGCGAACGATGTGCTCACCCAATGCGCGACCGCTCCGGCTTGGAGGCTTCCCAGTGGAATCATCGCGCCGAAGACAAGCGACCACACACCCATCACGCGCCCACGCATCTCATCGGGCACGATTGTTTGGAGCACGGTGTTGGATGTGGAGAAAAACAGGAGCATTCCAAATCCGGCAACGAGAAGGAACCCGAGTGCGACATAAAAGTTTCGGCTCAACGAAAGGGCGAATAGCGCAATTGAAAATAACCAGACACCGCCGAGCGCCAGTCGTCGCGCTGTAAACAGATGCCCATAGGTTGCTACGACAAGTGCTCCAATGAAAGCGCCTGTCCCACTCGCCGACATTAAAATGCCGTATCCGTTCGCACCGCGACCGAGCACGTCGCGCGCGAAAGCTGGCATGAGTACGCCGTATGACCACCCGAAGACGCCCACTGCAAGGAAGAGCAGCAGGATCGTGCGCACTCGCTGATGCTTCAGTGAATGGACGATGCCGTTCAAGG
>QHPC01000233.1 GCA_003218915.1 Verrucomicrobiota bacterium | reverse complement strand
ATCCGCCAAAGATAGAGCGCGTTTGATGGATCTCGGATCGATCAAAGACCTCGCGACAATTGTGGGTGCAGTTGCAGCGCTTTGGGCAATTTATGTGTACTTCACCAATTCACGTCTGCGACGCGCTGAGTGGCTCGCGAGCCTCTACGAAAAATTCTATGAACGACCCGATCTCAAAGAAATCCGGGAAATCTTGGACTGCGAAGGAAACGATTCGGCAGACATAACTAAGCTGGTCAGGGACGAACCGTCTAAATTCAGCGACTACCTAAACTTTTTCGAATTCGTAGCTGTCCTTCAGAACTCGCGCCAACTGAAGAAGGCTGAAATCGAAGACCTTTTCGGCTATTATTTAGGTTGCTTGGAGAATTGCCCTCCAGTGCGAAATTACATTGCGCGCAAGGGATACGAGCAGTTGGATAGACTGCTGCGCGACCGCGCGAAGAGAAGATGAAAGATTATCTGTTTGCTTACGGAACGTTAGCTGAAGACCGTGTTCCGCTAGAAATTGCCAGCGCTGTTAAACGATTGAAGTACGTCGGCGATGGTTTCATCTTCGGCCGTCTATACGATCTCGGCGATTATCCCGGCGCGGTCTTAGACGCCGGAGCACGTCGTAAGATCTTCGGAAAGATCTACGAGCTCCCCAGCGATTCCAAGCTGCTGAATCGATTAGATACATACGAGGAGTTTGATCCCGAGCGCCCTTCCAAGAGCCTCTTCGTGCGGAAACAAACGTCAATTAATCGGCCAAATAAGAAGACGGTGAAAGGCTGGGTTTACGAGTACAATAAGGGCGTCAGACGCCGTCCGTTAATAGAGAATGGACGTTATTCCAAAAAAGCCGGCTGAGTCGATGGAGCCGATCGAGCAAATCAAAGCACGGATCGAAGCCGCCGTTCCTGGCGCGAGTATCGAGATTCTGCAGAATGCGAGCCCGTCACAGCAGCATTCGCTCAAAATCGACAATGAACACGCTCACGATGTGGCGAAGTGGCTGCATGACGATCCGGCGCTACGCCTGGATTTTTGTTCCAATGTGACCGGCGTTGATTGGCTGGATCGCACCGTAAAGAAAATGGTGAAGGTGAAAAAAGTTGTCGATGGGGAGGAAAAAGAAGTCGCTGAAACGACTGAGGAAAAAATCCCCGGCTACCTCGAAGCCGTTTATCATCTTTACTCGATGACCCACAAACATGGACCAGTTATCATTCGAATGCGGACGGCAGATCGGGCAGCGGGTGCGCGGCTTCCTTCGCTGACTCCGATCTGGCGAAGTGCAGAGTTTCAGGAGCGCGAGATTTTTGATCTCTACGGAATCCGGTTTGACGGCCATCCCGATTTGCGCCGGATCTTGATGTGGGACGAGTTCGAAGATTATCCGATGCGCAAGGATTATCGGGAACCGGACGATTACGAGTACGAACCCACACCGCACGATGATGTGCTGGAGAGAGCGAAGCGATATTACACACCGCGACCGCAAATCGACGGCGCCGAAAGCATCGTTGAACCGTTAAACGGTTGACGTGGAATGAGTGTGACGATCGAAACACTCGAAGCAATGGAGCGACCGCCCGTCAGTATGGGCTCGCGACTCGAGGGCGAGCTTCTCGAAGTGTCGATGGGGCCGCAACATCCCTCCACGCACGGCGTTTTCCGGATGAACGTTGCGCTCGAGGGCGAGATCGTGCGCAAGCTCAAGCCGGTTTTCGGATATTTGCATCGGAATCATGAAAAAATTGGCGAGAACGCAAGCTATCTGGGCTCAATGCCGTACACTGATCGCCTCGATTATTTCTGCTCTATGACCAATAACTGGGCCTATGCGCTCAGCGTGGAAAAACTGGCCGGCATCGAAGTTCCCGAGCGCGCCGAATACCTTCGCGTCATTCTCGCCGAATTGACCCGGCTTCAGAATCACGCATCGCTGCTGGGGTTTTTGCTTAACGACATGGGCGCCTGGGGGACGCCGCTCATGTACGCGTTCCGCGAGCGTGAAAAAATTCTCGACCTATTCGAGTCGCTCTCGGGTTCGCGCATGATGTGCGATTACATGCGCTTCGGCGGCTGCCGGGTCGATGCCAGTCCTGAATGGCTCGCGCATGCGAAGAAAATTGTCGACCGTTTCCCGCGCTTCGTTGACGAGTTGGAACAATTGATAGTCGGCAATGAAGTGGTAATCGCGCGAACGCAGAACGTTGGAAACGTTTCGCCGGAGCTCGCGGTTAGTGCCGGTATTACCGGTCCGATGCTTCGCGCCTGCGGCGTCAATTATGATGTGCGAAAAGTGGACGGCTACGGATTTTATCCACGCTTTAAATTCCGGATTCCGTTAGGCGAACACGGCGACACTTACGATCGACTAATGATGCGCGTGTTGGAGATGGGCGAGAGCGTCGGAATTTTGAAGCAGGCATTCGAACAAGTTCCTACCGGCCCGATCATCAACCCGAAGGTGAAAATCCGGGCGTTTCGTCCGCCGGTCGGCGAAGCTTATGGGCGCATTGAAGCGCCCAAGGGGGAGCTCGGTTTTTACTTGATCAGTGACGGTGGAACGAACCCGTATCGCTATCGTGTGCGTCCGCCGAGTTTTATCAATCTGACGATTTTAGAGGATATGTGTCTTGGCCATACCGTGGCCGATGTGATGGTAATTCTCGGCAGCATCGATATTGTGATGGGGGAAGTGGATCGGTGACGCAGAATCCGCTTCAACGCTTTAACAGTTTAACGCTTTAACGAACACGATGATCGGCTCAGGCATACTCAAAGGAATGGCGGTTACGGCGCGCAACTTTGTCGGAAGTTATTTCGACAAGGAACGGCTGATTACGGTCCAGTACCCGGAGGAGCGGGATCCGTTGCCGGAAAACTACCGGAATTTTCCCTTCCTCGTTTATGACGGGGACGATTCGCAAGCGGGGTTGCGGTGCGTGGCGTGCAAGATTTGTGAGAAGGAATGTCCGCCGCAATGCATTTACATCGTTAAAAGCGAAAACAAGAAACCCGATTACATGGGTAAACCGCAGTTTTACCCGAAAATCTTCGACATCGATATCTCTGTATGCATGAGCTGCCAGATTTGCGTCGAAGTTTGCCCGTTTGAGGCGATCAAGATGGACAAAGACTTCGAGCTTAGTCGTCGCGAACGCTTCGATGCGTTGTTGATGCGCAAGGATGATCTCGCGAAGTCTAACGATTATTATCGTCGGATCTCTCCAACCGATGCGGCTGGAGTCGATGCAAAACTGGCCGCTGCAGCAGAGGCCGCTGCAAAAAAGAAAGCGGCGGCGCCTGCAGCAGCGAAACCTGCTACAACTGCCACGTCGCCCGTCTCAGCTCGCGCGTCATCATAGCAGGGGTGGTCAACGCTGAGAGGGAATTGCTTTGGTAAAAGGCGGCTCTTCCAAGATTTGTTTTGACGTTCGACAAATAAAACGGCAAAAGCGCAGCCAAACGGAGGAATGAGAAAGATGAAAAAGACACTTCTATTTACGAATATCTTTGTCGTGATCTTGTCGCTGGGGTTGATGTGGGGATGCCAGAGCACTACCGTCGGGAGCGCGGAATCTCAAAAGGAAAACCTGCTGGTGCGAGCCGGATTCGGAGCAAAAACTGTGACCACTCCCAAACAGCAGCAACGAGTGAGCGCACTGCCACCCGGCCAGGTTTCCACCGTCACATACAAAGGGAAATTGTATTACGTATATCCAACTGTGACCAAAGATAGAATCCTGGTTGGCAATCAAACGCAGTACAACGTCTATAAGCAGTCCGTGGTGGCATATGGACTGACGACCAGCCCCACTTTTGTGGATGTAACGCATGGCCCGCATCGCGTTCTCATTCAGCAATTCGATGGGTTCGGTCCCCTCGGGGAGTGATCCGGAAATTCGGGGAAGCGCAGGGTCATCGGCTGCCTCTCGAGGGTTTCGAGAAGCGCAGCGTCATTTGCAATCGCTCACCATGTGGTCGGTAATTCGCTGTTACGCGTAGCTCTCCCATGGGAACCGAGAAATCCGGCCGGCTTCGACGTGTCCTGGGTTTGGGTTTCGGTCTTGCCGTAAGCGTGGGCGCCACAATCGGCGTGGGCATTCTTCGTACACCAGGTGTAGTCGCCGGCCAGGTTCACACGCCGTCCACGATTGTTTTATTGTGGACCGCTGCAGGGCTGTACACGCTGCTGGGCGCAAGCTGCCTGAGTGAGTTAGGCACCATGCTGCCGCAAGACGGCGGGTATTACGTTTATGTCCGCCACGCTTTCGGCAACACGGCGGGATTTGCCGTAGGCTGGACCGACTGGCTCACATACTGTTCGGTTCTCGCCTATATCTCAATCGCGATTGCAGAGTTCATAGCAGCCTTTGCGCCACCGGTTGGCAGTGCCGTGCGATTCGTCGCCATTGGTATTCTTATAGGTATCGTGGCGTTGCAGTGGATGGGAATCCGCATCAGCAGCCAGTTTCAAGAGATAACGACATTGCTGAAATGCGTGGCGTTTGTCGCTCTCATTGTGGCGTGTCTGCTGGTGCCTGCCCGTCAGCACCCAACCGGAGGTAGCATAGCACCATCGATGACGCTCAGCGGAGTTGTCATCGCTTTGCAAGCGATCGTGATCACCTACGGCGGCTGGCAAAGTCCGTTGTATTTCACGGAGGAAGATCGGGATCCGTCGCGCAATCTTCCTCGAACCATGGTGGGGGGTGTGTTTTCGGTGATTGTGATTTACTTGTTGGTCAACATTGCTCTGCTAAACGCGCTCTCCATGTCTGGGCTTGCTAGTGCGACCTTACCTGCGGCCGACGCCGCGCACGTCATTGCAGGGCCACACGGACGTGATCTCATTACCGCATTATCAGTGATCTCGCTCGTGCCTGTCTTAAATGCCGTCATGATGATTGGGGCGCGCGTTATCTTCGCAATGGGACGTGATCGGCTGTTTTGGTCACGTACTTCGACTGTCAACGCCGGTGGTACACCGCAGACCGCGATGCTGTTGACCGCTACGATTGCTGCCGGTCTTATCGCAACCGGGACATTTCAACGACTCATCGCGATGACCTCATTCTTTCTGGCGGCGAACTACTGCCTTTGTTGCCTCGCCCTAATCACCCTGCGCTATCGAGAACCTGAGGCACGGCGACCGTACCGGGCTTGGGCGTATCCGTGGTCGGCCTGGATCGTCGCAGCTGGTGCTGTGATTTTTTTGGTTGGAACCATGGTGGGAGACACGCTTAACGGGCTTGCAGCGATTGGATTGTGTGCGGCTGGCCTCGTCGGACGCGCGGCACTCATCCCCAGGACCTTTTCTTCTTCGGGTAATTTTCGTTGTTGAAAGTAACCGCCTAGGCCCATTAGGCGCCCCTGCAAAGCACCGAATGTTTTTGTTCACAGGCGTGCTCACGCGCCTAACGAGAACAAAATCAGCCACCGCGCGAACTACAAGTAACGTTCATAAAGAAAGCCAAGCACACGAACGGTTCGCGGTTGGCTGCATCGTTTGCGATCCACTTTTTGGTTGCGTGGCAAGTTGCTCCGCGCTTGCGGTCTGTGATCTTGTGTCCCGTTAGGTCCCGCATCATTATTCTGGGTGCCTTGATCGCGGCGTTCGTGAACGGGCGCGGAGCTCAAGCACGGTAAAACAATCTCTGGATGGAAAACGCTGATTTTGCGGGGCGGGTCGCCGTCGTCACCGGTGCGTGGCGCGGCCTCGGACGGGCTGCCGCAGCGCGCCTGCACGAACGCGGCGCCTCGGTCGGGGTGAACGTCCGCAACCGCGAGCGCGCCGAGGCGGTGGCGAAGGAAATCGGCGAGCGCGCCTTCGCGGTGCCGGGCGACGTCGCGGCGGACGGCATCCCCGACGAGATCGCGCGCCGCACGCTTGAGCGCTTTGGACGGATCGACATCCTCGTCAACAATGCCGCGGTTCCGCTGTCGACACGCTTCCCCGATCTCACCGCCGACGAATGGCGCAGGGCGATCGAGGTCAACGTGACCGCGCCGTTCTTAATGACGAAAGCCGTTCTTCCGGCAATGCGCGCCCAGCGCTACGGCCGCATCATTAATATCTCGTCCTCGGCGGGCCGGATGGTGAGCACGCTCGGCGGTGCGCACTACACGGCATCGAAAGCCGGACTCCTCGGACTGACGCGCGCGGCCGCGAAGGAGCTCGGCAAGTTCGGCATCACCGTGAACGCCATCTGCCCCGGCATGATCGATACCGAGCTGACGCGCGAACATGCCTCGGACGAGTTGCTCGAACGTCTTGCCGCGAGCTATCCCGTGCCGCGGCTCGGCACTGCGCTCGAAGTTGCCGATTTGATTTGCTTCGCCGCCTCCGAGGCTGCCGGCTACATCACCGGCGCGTCCCTCGACATCAACGGCGGCGACTTGATGATGTGATCTATTTTGTTCGCCAACGCGGCTGGTTCCCCCCCGGCGCGCGTATGCGTGACAGTCACGAGAGCGGGGGGTCATCATGCAGCTGGCGGGAAAGCGTGACGAGTTGATGCCGCCAAACCCGGAAGAGTTGCTCGACCGGCCTCAATAGACCGATTCCCGTTCGGCCGAGTGTAAGTCTGGCGCGTCTGAGGTAAGTTTGCTGGGCAAGCGATTGCAAAACAGGCGATTGTGCTAGGATTTGTGTTAGAACAGTTGCCGGAATTTCAGCCAGGGTGGCGAAATTGGCAGACGCGCCAGACTTAGGATCTGGTGGAGAAATCCTTAGGGGTTCGAGTCCCCTCCCTGGCACTTTAACAGCAAAAGCAAACGTTCGACATCGAAATCGCGTGTTATAAGACAAGCCACCTCAGGTCGCGCGAATGCTTCCTGGTTTCCCACAAGCGGATCCCACCGAGAAATGCGTTCTCATTTTGCCCCCGTTCTGTTCCTTCGGGCAAGCGGCCGAAACGGTGCACGAGACCGCCACCAAGAACGACATAATCGGCAATGAAGGATTTTCTTAACTGGGTGACCGCGTAAGCCACTTCTCGCTTCCATTTTTTTTCGCCCAACAGCCCTAGACCTGGAAGGCCCAGGTAATTTTCGATGATGTGTCCGCGTCGATATGGCAGGTCGCCGAGTTCAAGTGGCATCAAAGTCTTGTCCCAGACCAACGCGGATCCCAGTCCGGTACCGAGCCCCAAAAAGAGCATCCGCCCGCCGTGGTAACTCCCGAGCGCCTGCAGGGCAGCATCGTTGACAACACACACCGGAATGCCCAGCGCTCTCGCAAAATTGAAACCAATCCATCCCTTGCCCAAGTGCTTCGGGGCTTTTGCGATTCGTCCCTTGCGCACCGGTGCGGGGAAACCGATGGAAGCCCGGTCAAATTTCCATCCCTGTGCGGTTTCCTTGAGTTTTGCGATCAGTTGTTGCGGTTTGAGTCGCGGGCCGGAAGGAAATTCACGCTCATCGCGAGACGACCTCAACAGTTTTACGTATGTGCCGCCGACGTCGACGACCAAAACCTTTCTCTTCATGAGCGACGGCCCCGACGCGTTCGGGAGTACTAGCGGTCGCGTCGCGCCATTCGCCCAAAACGCTGGAAGATGCCCTGCTGTTCTGGTTTTGCCGCCGTGCTTGCTGGCCAGCATTCCACTATTTCAAGGGCGACAAACCGGAAGAGCATCTGTCGCGCAGATTTCAAATCGAGTCGCAGGTTCTTCGCAATTTGCTGTACCGAGCGGCTGCCATTGAATTGCGACGCGAACTGCGCCTCGTCTGGAGTCAGCTTCAGCTTTTGGACACGCTCGAAGCCGTCTTTTGTATAAGCCGGTATCGACGCCGGTTCGAAGTGGGCAGTCTCATCGATATTCTCAACAAGGCGCAAGGTTTCCAACGCCCAGTCGCGGACATTCGGCTCCCCAGGCACATCAGCAGTATTCGCCAAAAGCTCGGCATTTTTTTCAAACATGATCCACACCCGCGGTGCCGCCCAAAGTTGAGAGAAAAGCTTTTGCCCATATTGCTGCATGTGTTCCACCGCTGCCTCACGGGTCATCCCTTCCTCGCGGGCAAGAGTGAGAAAGAATGGAGTTCCACTTTCTCTCTGTTGGTCGCGCGCCCTAGCGACACTTACTACATCGGCATCGGCAAGAGACGCCGGCGTCTCCGGGCAATAAAGCTCCGGATCCCGGGTGGTGACAAAGACGATCTCGCCATCGCGTGCCAAAAGATCGATTGGCTCTTGATCCCAAAATGATCGCAGTAAGCCGGTTAGCTTCTCCTTTGAAATCGCTTGCAGGGCGCGGTTCAATGGAAAGAAGGTCGTGTGACCACAGAAATAGACATCGGCTGTGCGCGGCTCCTTTGAAGGAGTAACGTCGTCAGTCGGATCGCTGCTGGAAGGGTCGGCCCAATCGCCAGCCTGTTGCGAAGCGCTCCACCAATCGTCCGACTGGGCCGCTTCCGCAGTCGCATCTGCGTCTTGGCGCGGTTCGTCCGCCTGGGAAACGTCTGAACTCTCCGTTTGTTCTTGCTCCTGCTCTTCGCTATTCGAAGATTCGATGTCAGCTTCTATTGACTTGGGTTCACCAGATGATTTCCGCATAATGTTCCTCTCACTGTAAGCAAATCCCATATAACGGCTTTATCAAGAACCCAATCATGACAATGAGGGCTTCTGGCGGGTTGCCGAGAACCGTCGCGAGAGCTCGCGCCGGCTAATTTTTCCCCGGTCGTTCGCCGGGATTGCGTCTACGATGAAAATCTGCTTTGGCACCTGCCAGGTGCTCAGCCCGCCACGGCAGAACTGCAGGAGGTCAGTTTCGCTTACATTGGGCGCTGTCACCACGCAGGCCGACACTTCTTCATTGCGCAATGCTCCCGGGCCTGCGGGACGACCAAACACGACTGCTTGCCGCACCCCGCTGAAGCGCAGCAAATGCGCTTCCACTTCTGCGGGGTTCACCTTTTTACCGGCGACGTTGATTACGTCCGAAATCCTGCCGACGATCCTGAACCCAGAACCCTCTCGCGCCAGTAAATCGTCGGGGACAAAAATTCCGTCGCTCAACTTTTCGTTGTCCGGTTCCGGGAAATAACCATCGCCCACAGCGGTGCTGCGCACGCGAACCTGGGTCGCTGACCCATTTGAATCGATCATCTCAAGATTTACACCTTTCATTAACTCGCCAACGAACCCCTCACTCGGGTTAGTTGCGTCGCGATCGTAGCAAATCCCGCCACATTCGGATGCACCGTAAAATGAGTGTATTGCCAGATTAAACTTTTCTTGGAACTTCTTCGCGATTGCCATCGGGAGCGGCGCTCCGGCAGAAATGCAGAGCCGGAGCTTTGACAACGCGGGAACGTGTTCCATTTCACAAAATGCCTGATAGAAAACAGGCATTCCCGGGAAAACGGTTGCTTTGCTGCGGACAAGATCGGCGAGAATGGCGCGTGGTGTCCTGTCACGGCTGATGACCAGCGGCACACGGCGCGCAATCAGCGGCGTGAGCAGATTACTGAAACCGTAAGAGTGCGAGATCGGGATAACGCCGAAATTCAAATCGTCGTCGGCGATTCCCATGGTCTCGCAAATCTGATTGCAATCGGCTAAAAGCTGCTCGCTGCGAAAGCGAATGGCGCGTGGTGTGGCTGTTGTGCCGGAGGTAAGCTTGAGGAGACTCGGCGGATTCTCGCCCCAGTCTGGCGTGGTGGGTGCTGTCCTCAGCGGCAAAACCCTGGGGAAATCTCCGCTGGGGACAGCGGACACTACAGCCTTTGCATGGCAAATCTGTAAGGCGTCGTCACGTTGCTGCTCGCTGATTGACTGGTCGAGTGGAAGAACAACCAGATGCCTGCGCAAGCAACCAATCAAAATCGACGGCCAATCTTCATGGTTGCCGATTTGGATGGCGAGAACGCTGCCTTCGGGAAGGACGCCGATACTTTGCAGCAAATCACGCGCGCGCTGTTCGATCTCGCCGAATGTCCGGAGGATTTCGCCGTTCGCTGCAAAGATAGCTGGCACATCGCGTTTCCGCGCGATTGTTTTCTCCCACATTTCTAACAATGGATCTGAGGATTTCATCGCTTGCGCGAAGCTCGTTGCACGAGTAGATTCCGCGCTCCTTTCCAAAGATGAAAGCCGGTATTCATCCAGAGTATTACGAGACCGATATGGTGTGCGCATGCGGTGCGGTGTATCATACCCGCTCCACGCGCCGCGATATTAAGATCGGTATTTGCGCCGCTTGTCATCCCTTTTTCACCGGCGAACAGAAGTTCGTGGATACCGCTGGGCGCGTCGAGAAATTTACCCGCCGCTACGGCAGCACCAAAGCGACGCGGGCTGAAAAGAAAGCTTAGCTGCTTTCTGTAGCTGGGGCCGTTGACCCCGGCCCGTCCGCGGTCAGCGACCGCGGCTACAATGCAATGGAATTTAACTCCCTAATTCAACTCAAGCGCGAGCGCTTCGATCAACTTGAGCGCGATATTGCCGATCCGGCACTTTTTTCCAATCGCCAGCGTGCCAAGGCGATCATGCGCGAGCACGCGAGCATTAAACAACTCCTGGCGAAATGGGACGAGCTCGAAGCTGCGCGAAAGCAATTGGACGACAATCGCGAGCTGGCGATGTCAGGCGATGTTGAGATCGCGGCGATCGCCGACGACGAGATTCCGGACCTCGAAAAGAGGGTCGCCGATCTTGAACGCGAAGTTCAGATCGCGTTGCTGCCGCCAGACGAAAATGAAGACCGCGACGCGATCGTGGAAATCCGAGCCGGAACGGGCGGGAGCGAAGCCGCCATTTTCGCCTCCGATCTTTACCGAATGTACCATCGCTATGCGGAATCGGCCGGCCTAAAAACCGAGGACCTCGAATCGAGTCCGTCGGAGCTCGGTGGATTTAAGGAAGCGATCTTCCGGGTTTCGGGCGAATCTGTTTTTCGTAAGCTCCGCTACGAAAGCGGAGTGCATCGTGTACAGCGTGTGCCCGCGACGGAGGCGCAAGGCCGCATCCACACATCGACTGCCACAGTCGCGGTATTGCCCGAGGCGGAAGACGTCGATCTTGAATTGAAACCGGAAGATTTGCGAATTGAAGTCTCGCGTTCCGGCGGTCCCGGCGGGCAAGGCGTGAATACGACCGACTCGGCCGTGCAGGTGTTGCATATTCCGACAGGCACAATCGTGCGTTGTCAGGACGGTCGCAGTCAAATCAAAAACAAGGAGCGAGCGCTCTCGATCTTGCGCGCGCGCCTGCTGGAGCGAAAGCAGCGCGAGGAAGAGGAAAAATACAGTGCACAGCGCCGCGGCCAGATCGGTACCGGCGGACGTGAAGAAAAAATCCGCACTTACAATTTCCCTCAGAACCGCGTGACTGACCATCGCATCGGCCTGACGCTTCATAATCTTGATCGCGTGATTGACGGCGATCTCGCCGACCTGATCGCAGCGCTGCAGTCCGCCGATGTAGCAGAACGCTTGAAAGACTCAGCGGATGTGACTCAAGGAGTCACGGCTTCTCAGCCGTCGAGGTAAAGATGACAGCTGGGAAACCGTCACTCTTTGTCTTACCTCGGCTCATGTAGTCAATGAATCAATGATGGTGCTCCAGGTGCTGCAATCGAGCACCGAATATCTTAAGAATCACAAGATCGAGAATCCGCGACTGAATGCGGAACACTTGTTGGCGCATGTTCTTGGACGGAAACGGATCGAGCTTTATCTGGAATTCGAGCGGGAGTTGACTGAAACGGAACTGGGGCCCTTGCGCGGACTGGTGAAGCGTCGCAGTGAAGGCGAGCCACTCCAGCACTTGTTAGGCACCGTAGAATTTTGCGGACTCACTTTTCTATGCGACAAACGCGCGATGGTTCCTC